>JBJEXU010000114.1:0-2473 GCA_051886095.1 Christensenellales bacterium
AACTTTAGTAGCAATTTGGACTTTAAATAGTACTACTACAGAACCAACTCCAACTTTGGAAGTATCAATTTTAGACTTAGTTATAATTTGGGCATTTCTAAGATTCTCTTCAATTTGCGTAATCTCTTGCTCTAGTAGTGCTTCCTCTTCTCTTGCTGCATCATACTCGCTATTCTCACTTATATCACCAAAAGACCTTGCAACTCTAATCTTCTCGGCAACATTTACTCTACCTTCACTCTTTAGATATGCAAGTCTATCCTCTAATTCTTTATATGCTTCTTTAGTCAAAAAAACATCTGCCATTAAAATCATCTCCTAATTAATAAAATTAGAACTCGTAAAGTAATTTATCTTTACAAGTTCATTGATTATGTGATATCATACAACAATCCAAAAGTTTTGTCAAGGATTTTTTAATATTGTAAAGTTTTATATCTCAATAATAAAATTTACAAATTAACATTTTAATCTCAAAGTTGTATTGTTTATTATTATGCAATACAATTTTATACTATTCTATATTTTTTAATATTGCAAAGAATAACTAAGACATTAAAAAGATTTTAAAAATCAACTAACAACTTTCTTAATACAATAAGTTAATAACAAACTTTGTATTTAAATCACGACTTTAATTTAAGTCAAATAACACACAATCTTGAAAATATTTATTTTTTATTGTATGAAAAAAATAATTATTATGTTAAAATAAAAAAGTAAGTTTAATTAAAGGAGTAGGTATGGTACGACTATTTGCTAAAACATTGCAAAATAATAGACTTAAAAAAACTTATAAGTGTGCATTTAATGAAGACTTCCAAATTGACCACTTTGATTTCTATGTAAAGTCGATTTGTGAAAAATTTGATAGCCCAAGCCCTATCGTACTTGCTAAACATATAAGAGATTATATTATGTTTGGAACGGTTACTTTTCGTCCAGATGATTTCGTGGAAACGGTACATTTTGATAAATTAATAATTGAAAATAATAAACAAGTTTAAATTTTAAAAAGTTGAAGCAAAACTTCAACTTTTTTATCCAATTTGGTACAATCTTTAAAAATGTGTATTAATTAAAACTGGGCTAATTGTTTATATTTCTTTTTCTTAGAAGTCCTTTACTTGCAGTTCTTATTCTAGAATTAGTTTTTTTAAAACAAATACTCTAATTTATGTTAATTTTTTCTTGGTCTAAAATATGTACATTTTGTAATCTAACAGCCCTTTTATGAGCAATTTGAAGTTTTGGCAAATTATATCTTAATATAAGTATAGGTAAAAGATTTAGAAATGCACCAACCATTGCTACAGGCAAACCTATTCTCCACCAATATTTTAAAGGCAAGATAAATATAACCAAAAAGCCCGCAAAAATATTAACTATATGACCAACCATACCCTTGCATACTTCTATTATAAATCTATCTAAATACTCCACATTATTTCTATCTACTATTTTATTCTTTCTAAAACCACCCAAAGCACCTAATTCCCAGACTTTATCTTTCCATTTCTTAATACCTAACTTCTCATAGAAATGCTGTTCTTTCTTGGAAATCTGAAATAATTTATTATTTAATTTATAAAATTTATTAGGCAATTTCTCACAAATTAAAGAACATAATCCATCGATTAATATCTCTACAATAACCGATACAATAATTGCAAATGCCAGCCAAATCTCATAATGTGCAAAAGTGTCTTGACCTAAAAACACATTTAGAGCATAAATTATTAACATTGCAAAGAAAACTATCATTAAGTATAAAAACATATCTCACCCAAATCTTATTCTTTAGTAATATTTATTTCAAATATTCTAACTTTTTATGATAAAAACTTTCATAAGTGTTAACCCACTTATTGTAATTTTCATTTTTCAAATATTCTATATTTTCTTGTCTAGAAATATTAGTATTTGGATAAATTGGTTCTAGAAAGTGAATTGTATACTCTTGTACAGGAAATCCAAAGTCATCTAAATATTCACTATCGGTCATTGTAATAAAAACAGGTATAATAGGAACATTAAACATTGTAGCAAATCTAAAAGCGCCATTCTTAAGCGGTCTAGGCTTTTTATAGTTCCACCACATTGCTTGCTCGGGATATATAAGAACCTTTTCTCCTCGTTGTAATAAAGTCTTTAATGCAGATAGAAAATTTTTCATTGTTTGACTATTACTACTAAGTGGTAATGTATTACAATGTCTAAAGAAAAACCCTATAGGATTAGGGAAATTAGTGTAATTACCCTCTCTTATAACTTTATACAATCTTTTCTTACCCATATATTCTCTAATAGCACGCCATACAGCATAGTTATCACAAGCATTAAAGTGATTGCAAGTAATTATTGCACCACCTTTCACCGACAAAAAGTTTTCAATACCGCGAACCTCTTTTATAATAAGTTGATGTTTCTTAATCATTTTCTCAAAATAACTTTGTCCCATATGATTTGCAAT
>JBJEXU010000115.1:0-2462 GCA_051886095.1 Christensenellales bacterium
CTGTTTATATCAAATGCCACCTAATGGTGTCGCTTGTATAAACTTCCTATATTATTAACTATGTGATTTTGATTTTTTTAATTGTCTCTTAGAATTATCAAAAATTAAAGCAATAAGAAATATTAAAGTATAAATAAAATAATCAAAAAATCTATAAAGAACTAATCCCCATAGTAAATATCCCGAGAAGAATACATTAATAAATAGGAGAGCGAACAACAATTCAAAAATTGCTGTACCTTTTTGCAACGGAAATATCCCTATTATTAAATCTAATATCGTACACTTAAATATTATTTCAAATAAAATTTCATAACTTCCAATATTGAGTGATTGAATAATAATAAATAAAATGAAATGTCTTAAAAACTGAATAAGGAAATAAAACACTATATATAATATGGAAATCTTTTTAACTGTTTTTAAATTGTTACTATATACAAATAATTCATTTGAAATTCTTTTATACAAACCCTCATAATCTTTTATGAGCCTTAGGTTATATAAAAGTTTACATAGTTTCGCTATAAAATTAAGAGATTTTTCTGTGTTAATATCAAAAGATAAAATAAAAATTAGTATTATGCAATTAATCAAAAAACAGCCAATTCCCAGAACTAATAGCCAAATATCAATCTTTGAAAAATAAAATATTGTTCCTGCAACTAAAAAGATGAATGAATAAATAATTTGCGAAACTCTATTAAAAAATTTTTTTAAACATATAGAATCCACTGCCGATTGTTTTGTTGCACCACCTGAATATAAGGTAGTACCAAAAACATTATATCCACCACAAGAAAACATTGTTACAGAGTTATAAAAGTTCATTTTGCAATTTGCAATTAACATAAGTCCAAATTTTCGTTTTTTTGTTTTGTTATATAGTGAAATAAAATCTGGAAATGACTGAAGAAATACGATAAGCAATATTATAATAAAAATAAATAATAAATATTTCCAATCAAAAATGTCAATAATTTCTTGAAAACCCACGACTCCGTCTTTATTACTTATAATTATCCAACTCAAGATTAAAAAGCAAATATTAAGAAGTATTATACTTAAATAAAAAAATCCACTTCTTTTGCTTGTTATATCATTTGATTTTTTTTCAAAATGCGAAAACAACTTTTCTTGAGGCATAATTTTCTTTATTTCTTTATCGTCCATCTAGCAACCTTTTATAATTTTTTGTATATTTTACTATAAAAAAAACATATTTACAATATTTTTAAGCCATAAAACAAACTAAAAAACAAATAAACAATGTAATATAATAATCATCACTCGTTATATATGTATTTTTTCCCTATTTAAATCATATAAATACATTAACTATTACAAAAACAATTAAAGGGGAAGTTATGGAAAAAACCACATTAGAACAAAATAAAATTTCTGAAAGTTTATCACTAATGAATAGAAAAAATTTAAAAGTAGAAGGTATTGTTGAAATTAATTCATCTAGCGAAAACTTAATTAGTCTTAAACTTAAAGACACAACACTAACAATTACGGGCCAAAATATGCACATAACAAAATTAGATGTAAATACTGGAGTTGTTGAAGTTGACGGACTTGTAAATTGCATTAAATATGGTAAAAATGATAACTTTTTCAAAAGGATATTTAAATGAAAATATCTTACATATTACAATTAAAAGATTTTTCAATAATGTTAGGAATAGGTGCAATTCTAGGTATATTTTACGGAATACTAAACCTATTTTCTATAGTTAAAAAGAATATTGTTTTTCAAATTATAGTAGACATAATTTTTTCTGCGACAGCTCTTATAATATTTATATTGTTTATTAATATAATCAATATGGGAGAAATTAGATTATTTTTACTAGCAGGATACATAATAGGATTTATTTTAGAAAGAATAAGTTTAGGTAAATTATTTGCCAAAGGTTTTAAAAAAGTGTATAATTGTCTAGTAAATATATTAGGTAAATTTGCAAAAAGCAAGTTTGGAAGGATAATATTTAAGTAAAATGGAAAAAAAAATCAAAGCAATTAAAATTACAACTATAATAACTTGTATTGTAATGTTCGCTTGCATTTTAGTTCTTACTTTTCAGTTTATTAAAATTGGAAATTTAAAAGAAAAAACCAATAATTTAGAGGCTTATAGAAACGAACTTATACAAGAAATTAACACTTATGATACAACTAATGATTATTATAACAATAATAGAACTGAGTATCTTGAAGGTTATGCAAGAGAAGTTCTTGGTTGGGGACTAAGTGGTGAAACCTGGTATACTCAAGGTTAATATAATAATGTATAATTTATTTTAAAAAAATTATTGACAATATATTAATTGCTATGTTATAATCTATTTGTTTTCTTACTTAAGGGGACAAATATTTATCGCGGGGAGGAGCAGTTCGGTCGCTCGTCGGGCTCATAACCCGAAGGTCGTGTGGTTCAAATCCCACCCCCGCTACCA
>JBJEXU010000116.1:0-9180 GCA_051886095.1 Christensenellales bacterium
GAGTATCATTCAGCAGGAGTTATCACTACTAATGACGCTAAGAAATTTAAACTTTCTTTTGCTAATAACTTGGGTAAAAATGTATCTTCGACTACATCTAAAGAGGCCAAGAAGAGAGAATACTCTAAGAAGGAATTAGATAGTTTATTTGATGATATTTACGAAGTTGAAATTTAATTAAATTTTTATCGTAACATTTGTAATGAATATAAGAAATGTTGTAAAATGAAAAATATGAAAATTATAGGTGAATAAAATGAGTGTTAGGTCAACAGCAGAAAAAATAATTTTAAAAAGAAAACTAGAAGCGGAAGAATTGGCAGATAGAAATCTTAACAATGTTCTCAAAGACGAGAATATAAAAATATTATTTGTTAAGTGCAAACAATTAGTTGTTCAAATCGCCAAACTAGAAGTAGATGGCAAGTCGGCAAAAGCAGAAAGAAAAATGTATAATGACAATCGTTTGCTACTTGCAAAACTACTTAAGTCTATGGGTATAGATAAGTCAGAGTTAAAACCCAAGTATTCGTGTCCTATATGCAAAGATACTGGTTATGTAAAAGGCAGAGAATGTGTTTGCTTAAAGAAAGAAATGAGCCTAGAATTAATTAGAAGAAGCGGTATAGATGTGTCTTCAATGGCAACATTTAATGATGACTTTTTGGTGTTCGATGAACCAGATAAAGTAAAATGTATTTATAACAAAATGCGAAAGTATGTAGAGCAAGTACCAAATAATACAATTGATACAATTCTAATTATGGGGGATACTGGAGTCGGTAAAACTCATTTAATGGAGTGTATGGCTACTTATGCTATAGAAAAGGGGAATAGAATTAAATATGTTTCCGCATTTAACTTTAATCAAGAAATGCTTAAATATCATTGTGCAAAACTTGAAGACAAAGGGGAGATATTGGAAGATTATTTGAGTTGCGAAATGTTATTTATTGATGACCTAGGCACAGAAAATAAAATTAATAATGTTACTAATGAGTATTTATATTCTGTTTTAAATGATAGAATGCAAAATCATAGAAGCACAATAATTACAACCAATTTGGACTTTGCTCAGATACAAGAAAACTATGGAGAAAGAATTTTTAGTAGACTTGCTCATAAGAAACAATCTTTGAAGATTAATTTAACTGGAAGTGATTTAAGATTAAAAAAATAAATTATAATAATTTTTTAAATGCTAAAGTTTGTAATTATTAAAATTAAGATGAAAAAAATAATATGCAAAATTAAAGCACCAAAGGATTGGTAAACCAATAAAAGTAAAAAAATGATATAATAAAACAATAATACTTACATAAAAAAAGATGAGTTTGGGTTTTTCCAAGACTCATCTTTTTGAAAATTCATATAGAGCAATTCCTACAGACATAGATAAATTAAGACTATCAATCATATTTGAATGTTTGATTAGCAGTGGAGTACCTTTGTTTAAATAGTCATCGCTAAGCCCGTGTGCTTCGTTGCCAAATACAAGTGTGTGAGGAGTATGTTTTTCCTTTAGTTCTTGTAAAGTGGTTTTTGCTTTTAACATAAATGGATACATATAATTTTTGTTTGTTTCTTCATACTCTTTGATATTATCAAATAACTGAACATTTATGCTAAATATTGACCCCATACTGGCTCTTATAACTTTTGGGTCGAAAATATCAATGCAAGGTTTTATAATGCTAAGATTTGAATATCCAAAACCTAACATCACTCTAATAATTGTACCTAGGTTGCCCATATCGCTGGGGTTAACAAGTAGAACTTGATTACAATTCTTATCTAGTTTTTGTTCATATTTATTGAATACACCGACTATAAAAACATTACCCTTTTGAGATAATTTTTCTATTAATTTTCCGTTAGTTGTTATTTTAATATTGTGTTTTTTTGCAATATCAAGAATTGCTTTGGATTGCTCATTGTTTTCCAATTTTTCGTGAACTATTACTTCCTTAACATATTGTGGTTTGTTCTTAAGTAGTTCATATGTGGGAAATCCACCAAAGCAATAACTAATATTATCTTCTTTTTTGTATTTTTTATATTCCATTATCTTTCCCATTAAATAAACTCACTATTTATTAAACATATCTTTATTATTCAAAATAAGTTTAATTACTTCACGCTTAAGTGAATTATCAAGAGGTGCACCCGATGCCTTAAAATGTCCGCCACCACCATATACTGTTGCTATCTCACCAACATTTATATCATCTTTAAATGACCTAAACGAAAGTCCCTGTTGCATATTAATTATAACAATATAATCTAACATATAAGCATATTTTTCTGCTAGATAATTTCCTAGCATACTTCTATGAAGTTCGGCAAAGACTATTCCACAAGGCTTGCCACATAGATTGCCTGTAAACATTGTCTTTTCAGTATCCTCAATATATCTTTTAATTCTTTTTTCTTCAACTTCAAGTAAATAGTTCTGTTGCTCTGTAAAATAAAACTCTTTGTTGTTACGGAAAAATTCTAAAAATGTTTCTACAAATTCATCTCTACCAAGTATACTTTGCAAATCGCTTAATTTATTAGCATCGACATTGCCTGTTTTTGCCCAGTCCCAAGTATCACTAGACCTAACTAGTTCGGCATATTTTTTAAGTCCAGGTGTGTCAAAAGTTTCTGGATATCTATTAACTAAGTATTTATAAAATAGCGAAGTTGCACACTCATTAACTCCGTCAGCATTAACACTAACAGCCGTTCCAAATGGATACTCATTGGCAATTAAATTTATTGCGTGGTGGTCAAAAGTATGAAATCTATCCCAGTTTCCAGTAGACATTATAAGTTCGCAAGAATTTTTGTCTAAAGTTAAATCGGTTATAAAAATTTCGTCATATTTAAGATATGATTTATTTTTTATTATTTCAACAACTTTTTGATTGATATCATTTGCATTAAGCAAACAAGTATCCACATCATCTCTAATTAATTTTAAAAAAATCACAGGAGAAAGTCCGTCGATATCGGCTTTATGTGTCATTATTAATGTTTTCATATTATTTCCTTTTAATTTCTTAGTTCTTTTGGATAGTAATTCTTAAGTCTTCCATTTATAAGTTTACCGCCACCCAAAGGTATTCCTTTATAACTTACCGCACATATTCCATTTAGTGGACTATCTATATCAATTTCTAGCCCTTTGAGATATTCATCTAATTGCAAGTCATTGAGTTCAATATTGTTTTTAAATATTTCTGGATATGTATGGAAAGAATTGTGTGCTGGCTTGAATGTTCCTTTAATAATGCTACCTAATAAAGTTCCAATAGATAGCAAATTTAAGTTTTCAAAGTCAAGAAGCGTATCAGGTAGTATAAATATGTTGTCATTTTTCTTGACTAGTTTTAGACCTTGAATATTTGCATAATTTTCAAATTCTTTACGCAACACTTCAATATCTTTTTTAAATAAATTGCAATAACCACTCGCAGAAAAATTATCATTTTTTTCTGTTTCAGTTTCTTGTTTATCGGTCTTTTCTAGCAAAGCCATAAATTGACCTTCGCCTTCAAATAAATGGGGATATCTGCGTTTGCAAAACTGAGTATCAAAGCCCTCAATCTTTATGCCCTCGGAGGTAACATCATTTAGTCTTGGATAATCAATTAATTTGAAATTGGGATTGTTTTTAAGAAAATTAACAATTACATTCTCGTTTTCTTGTATGTCATAAGTACAAGTGGAGTAGACTAATTTACCATTTGGTTTTAATAAATTTTTTATACTATTTAGTATGCTTAATTGTCTTTTGGAATTAGTTTCAATGGAAGAATTGTTGTATGCTTGAAAATCAAAATTCTTTCGTCTAAACATTCCCTCTCCGCTACAAGGTGCATCAACAAGTATTTTATCAAATTTCAAATTGGTTTTTTCAAAGTCGGCAGGACTATTACAAGTAATTGCAAAATTTTTAAAACCCATTCGGTTTAAATTTTCATACAAAACCTTGGCTCTGTTATAAACAATTTCGTTGCTAACAAGTAATCCTGTTCCGTTTAGTTTCTCAAGTATTTGAATGAATTTTCCACCAGGAGATGCACATAAGTCTAATATAATCTCACCTTCCTTAATATCAAGCATCTGAATAGGATACATAGCACTAGGCTCTTGCGAATATATAACGCCTAGATGACTAAGCGGGTGCTTGCCAATCTTAATCTCGTCATTTATATAAAATCCATTACTAACCTGTGGGATAGGGGAAATATCAAAGTCTACAAGAGAATTAAAATTATTTCTATTAAGCCTACCAAAATTAACCGTCATCGCCTTTTTTATGGGATTATTTAGAGCCTCTAAAAATTTAGGCGTTTGTTCTTTTAATAGCCCTTGCATTTTTGTAACAAAACTTTCGTTAAATTGTTGCATAAATAGTCCTTTTAATATCTGGTATATGGATAAGGTAAAAGTTCACTTGCTTTTACTTTAAGAACTTTTTTGTTTTTATTATCCTCTACAATAACATTTAAGTTATCAAGTTTAAGTTTGTTAAATGTATATCTACATAGTCCACAAGGAGAAACCACTCTACAAGTATTGTTATCAGTATTTAATTTTACGGTAACAATGGTGTCTAATTCTCTCTCACCACAAACAAATGCTTGTCCTATTGCTATTTGCTCTGCACACACTGAATGAGAGGTTTTTAGATTAATACCTTTGTAAATTTTGCCCGACTTTGCTTTTAAAACACAAATTAGAATTACTTTCATAATTTTATTAATGTCAGCATTGTCTTTGGCAATCTGTGTAGCCATTTCAACTAATTCTTTGTCTTTTTCATTAAGTTCCATTTGGCACTCCTAAGAATTAAATTTTTATTGTCTGTAAATGTAATTATAACATAATTAAAAAATATTTCAAATAGATTTAAGTCTATTAATTTCTGTGACTTTATATTGAATTTTTAACAATTTGTAATAAAAAATTGATTTAAAATTTTGTCTGTGTTAAAATTGAAAATAAACAAAAGGAAGAAAGTTTTATGGAACACTTAAGTCAAAAAGTCCGCGTAGCGGTAGAGAAAAATAATCCATCAATCGAAAGAATTGAAGATAAATGTATTAAATGTGGTCAATGTGCAAAAGTTTGTGATGACTACATAAGTGTCAATAATAATTATAGTCTAAATGATACGTGTGGAGAGGCAATATGTGTTAATTGTGGTCAATGTATCAAGGTTTGTCCTGCAAATAGTCTTGTTGGCAAGGACGAATATAAAGAAGTAGAAAAGGCAATATCTAATCCCGATAAAATTGTTATTATTTCAACTTCTCCATCTGTTAGAGTTGGTTTAGGGGAAGAGTTTGGACTTCCATATGGTAGTTTTGTACAAGGTAAGATGGTTGCTTTACTTAAGACTTTAGGTTTCAATTATGTTTTAGATACCAACTTTTCTGCAGATTTAACTATTTGTGAAGAAGCCTCTGAATTAATTGATAGAATAACTAAAAAGGATAAACCTTTGCCTCAATTTACTAGTTGTTGTCCTGCTTGGGTTAAATTTGCCGAGACTTATTATCCAGAGATTTTACCAAATATTTCTACTTGTAAAAGTCCTATTGGAATGCAAGGACCAATTATTAAGACTTATTTTGCTAAGAAAATGGGAATTGACCCAACTAAAATTGTAAATGTTGCCTTAACTCCTTGTGTTGCTAAGAAATTTGAAATTAGAAGAGAAGAAATGAATATTTCTGCCAAAATTTGTGGCGATGCTAATTTAAGAGATATGGATTATTGCATAACTGCAGTTGAACTGGCCAAATGGGCTAAGGAAAGAAATATTAACCTTCAAGAACTTAATGACTTAGATTTTGATGATTTTATGGGTGAGGCTAGTGGTGCAGGTGTAATTTTTGGCAACACTGGTGGAGTTATGGAAGCGGCTGTAAGAACTGCGTACAATTATATTACACATAAAGAGCCAAGCGAATTATTATTTAACTTGCAACCAGTTAGAGGTTATGAAGGTATTAAGGAAGCAGAATTAGACATAAATGGAATTAAAGTTAAAGTTGCAGTTGTATTTGGTCTAGCCAATGCCAGAATAATTATAGATAGAATTAAGAATGGTCAGAAATATGATTTTATTGAAATTATGACTTGCCCAGGTGGTTGCATTGGTGGTGGCGGACAACCAAAACATTTAGATGAGGAAGTGACTGCTCAGAAAGCAAGAATTGCTTCACTTTACAATAAAGATAAATCTATGAAAATTAGATTGTCTCATAACAACCCACAAATTGAGGCTTTATATAGAGAATATTTAGTAAAACCTCATAGCGAACTTGCAGTAGAATTATTACACACGATGTATAAAGATAGAAGTCAAGATTTACATAAACAAAATGGAGGAAACAATATGAAAACAATCAAATTAATTAAGTACAAATGCAAAATATGCGGAGAAGAATTTGAGGTAGAAGAGGGTAAAGAGGCTGTATGCCCACTTTGTCGCCAAAAGGGTGATGCTTTGGAGGTAATTGGAAGCAGAGATATTGAAATTGCTGAAGAAAGAACTTCTAAATATGCAGGAACTGAAACCGAGAAAAACTTACATACTGCTTTTTCTGGAGAAAGCGAAGCAAGAAATAAATATACTTTCTTTGCAAATGTTGCACGAAAAGAAGGCTTTGAACAAATAGCAGACCTTTTCATAAAAACTGCAGAAAATGAAAGGGAACACGCAAAAATGTGGTTTAGAGAATTGGGTGGACTTCAGAATACTGCTCAGAACTTATTTTCAGCTGCAGAAGGCGAAAACTATGAATGGACAGATATGTATGATAGATTTGCAAAGACAGCCGATAAAGAAGGTTTCCCAGAACTTGCTAAGAAATTTAGAGAAGTTGGTGCTATTGAGAAATTACACGAAGAAAGATATAGAAAACTTTTACATAATGTAGAAACTGCTAAAGTTTTTGAAAAGAGTGAAATTAAGATGTGGGAATGCAAGAATTGTGGACATGTAGTAATTGGAACTAAAGCACCAAATTATTGTGAGGTTTGTGGATATGCTCAAAGTTTCTTTGAGATAAAACCAGAAAATTATTAAAAAACTTTTCAATAAATTTGAAGTATAATAATTATTAAATTTATTTAATTTAAAAATTAATTTATATAGAATTTTAGAATTATATAAAATTAAAAATATCCTCATATTAAATGTGAGGATATTTTGTTACATTTAAAAAATTTAAAAGTTCAATAAATTAAGCCATAGAATATAGAATTACTGGAGCTGATGGTGGGACTCGAACCCACGACCTACGCATTACGAATGCATTGCTCTACCAACTGAGCCACATCAGCATAAATATTTAGTATTAACTTGATTATTTTATAAAATTTTACTCTTGGTGTCAATAAAAACTTTTAATGTCTATAAAATCTTGTATAATTATATTTATTGTTAATTTGTTAAAAACAAAACCTAGCAAATAATTGTAAAATGTCTTATTTGATTATGTAATAAATTATTATTTTGTTTCTTAAATTGAAAAAGTTATATATTCAGTCAAAATATTACAAATTATTTGACTAAAATAACACTATTTATTAAAATTGTATTAAAGGGAGAAATATAATATATACTTAATTAAAAATTTTTAAAATTAAAATATATATTAAAGCATAATACACAAAATAAAACTATTAGAATGCTCGGTTTTGATTTCAACAAAACAAAATAAGGTAGATTATGAAAAAAATATGGAAAAATTTGTGTGCTTATTCTATGGCTCTTGCTTGTGGGGTAGGCCTAATTGGTTGTAAAGATGATAAAACACCCGTTTCTAAAGACTTAGATGGAGATGGTGTTATTTCTTCGTGGGAAACGATTTTTGACAAAGATAATACCGAAACATCTACACCTATAGGCGAATTGACTTACATTAGGAATGCTTCTGAATTACTTGCCATCAATGATAATATTGATGAGAGAAGAATTTATGTTCTATCTAACAATATCGACTTAGATGGTAAGGAAGTTTGTATTAATCTTGGCAAATCGGAATTTTATGGGAATAATTATGTAATAAGTAACTTTAAACTTGGTAGGTATGCCGTTGATGAATTTATTGTTGATGGTATAAATTTCTCAGATTCCACAGAAGTAAGATGTTTGTTTTATGGTGGTACTGGTGTTTATGATACTAGAGTTTTTATGGGGCTTCAGGAATTAACATTAAATGTGGAAAATATGGACGAGTATACTATTAGTCCTTTCGTTAATGTATCATATATAGACAATATTTCAGTTAAAGGTAAACTAGATATTAAATCACCTAAGGTTCTTGGACGTATAATAGGATTTCTTAATGCTTCTCTATTATATGAACAAATTCCTATTATAACAACTGATACAGATGGTTATCCTACAATAGAAAGTATTAATGTGTCTCTTAGAAATGTTGAAGTTGATGGAGATATTCAATTTGATGACGAAGATGACACTTTGATGAATGCGTGTATTGGTGGAGTGTCAAGTACACTTGGAGATAATTCAAGCATATACAATGCCTATGCCAAAGTGAATATTAATGCTACAACCTCCAACTCTATTGAACTTGGTGGTTTGGTTGGAGTGAACAATGGTTTTATTTCCACTTGTGTAACCACAGGAAACATTTCTATGTCTTTTAGAAATAATGCAAGTTTAGAAAATGTTGGTGGTGTTGTTGGAACCAATGGCAGTCTAGCAGAAATTAAGAACACTTCAACTAATGTAAGTATTTCGTTTAAGTATAATGATGAACTTGTTTCGTACAGTAGAAGTGCCCAATTTAATTATGGCGGAATTGCTGGTTATAATGCGGGTGGAATCCTTGAATATGTACAGAGTGACGCTTTCATTAATGTGAACAATGTGTCTAATGTGAGTGTTGGTGGTCTTACTGGTAGAAGTGATAAAGGAATTATTAGTTACGCAATTTGTCGTGGCTCAATCACAATTAAAAACGCATTAAATGTCTTTGCTTCTCAAGTTAGCGGGTATAGCAATAAAGGTTTAATGGAGAAAATAATTACCACTACTGGAATTAGTGTAGATAATTCAGAGAAGAGTACGACTGTTAATGTGGGAATGGTCACAATTTTTGAAGATGTGAATAATTTATCGACAGATTATTCTGCAGAAAATTCGCC
>JBJEXU010000117.1:0-9176 GCA_051886095.1 Christensenellales bacterium
ATTCTTCATAATAATCCGGATAAAGATAAATATCCGTGTTATAAAGTTGTTGATGCCAAGGGAAATTTATCAAAACATTTTGCATTTGGAGGAATAGAAAAGCAAAAAGAAAAATTGGAAAAAGAATGCATAGATGTTATCAATTATAAGGTTAATTTAGATAAATATAAAATGTTATAAATTACAATTTTGTGAGCAGATCAAAAATGATTTGCTCTTTTTTTATTGAAAGAAAGGAGTGAGTAATGGCAACAACAGGTATATGGAAAATAGGAAAAAGATTAGATAATGTATTAGTATATACAACGAATATTGAAAAAACTAAAAATAGTGAATATACAAAAGAACCATATTGTAATCTTCACAATGTAATTGAATATGTAGAAGCAGATTATAAAACGGAAAAACAATTATATGTATCAGGAATTAATTGTGAAGTAGAAACTGCATTACAAGAAATGATGATTACAAAAGAAAGTTTTAATAAGAGTGGTGGTATTTTAGGATTTCACGCATTTCAATCTTTTAAAGAGGGAGAAGTTACTCCAGAATTAGCACATAAAATTGGAGTAAAGTTAGCAGAAGAAATGTGGGGAGATAGATTTGAGGTTGTTGTATCAACTCACTTAAATACAAAACATTATCATAATCATTTTGTAATAAATTCGGTTTCGTTTGTAGATGGTAAAAGATATTATGACAAAAGAGAAACTTATGCAGAACTTCGTAAAATATCAGATTCAATTTGTGAAGAATATGGTTTATCTAAATTGAAAGAAAAATCTTGTAAAAGAAGTAAAATAAATTATGCTAATTATCAAAAAGGTAATTTTGAAAAAAACAATTATTATACAAAAGCAAAGGAAGATTTAGATAGAGCAATAGAACAAGCCTATGATTATAAAGATTTTTGTAATCTAATGAAGGCAATGGATTATGAGGTAATGATTAGATATGACAAAATTAGCATTAGGAGAAAAGGTTATAAAAAGAATATCAGAATTGAAAGATATTTTGGAGAAGATTATTCAATAGATAGAATTAATGAAAGAATAGAAACAACTTATGCACCTAGAATACCATTTATTGAAGTATTTGGTAATGTTAAATATGAAGTTGATAAGAAAACATATACTAAACCAAAACATAAAGGATTCTATGGCTTATATTTGCATTATTGTTATTTATTAAAAGTATTTCCCGTAAAAAATCCTAAACAAAGACTGTCTGTTGAAATTCGTGCAGATATAAGAAAGATGGATAAAATATCAGAAGAAGCAAGACTGCTCGTTAGTAATGATTTAAAAACTAATGAGCAGTTTTTTTGTTTCAAAGAAGAAAAAGAAAAAAGATTAAAAGAACTCACTGATAAAAGATATGAACTTTGGTACAAACACAAAAAAACAAATAGTATAGAAGAAAAAGAAGTTTTATCTAGTCAAATAGATGAAATAAATAAAGAATTAAATCCAATACGAAAGGAGGTGGTATTATGTGATGATATTCTTACAAGAAGTAAAGAGATAGAAGAAAAATTATCTCAAGAAGAAAAAGAACAAGGAAAGGAAGTGAAGAACAATGAATGCATCAGGTGACGCTGCTGAATCAATTGTTAGAATGAGTTTGCAGGGATTAGAGGTTGCAACAAGAATATCTGGAAGTGGTGCAAAAAATATTGCAGCACTTATTTATACTATTATGAAAGATAATACTCAAACAAAAGGGAAAACAAGACTTACTAATATGATAAAAAGTGGTAAGGAATTAAAAGTTTTCACAGTTAAAGAAGAAAACTTTAAAAAATTCACACAAGAAGCTAAAAGATATGGTGTTTTGTTTTGTGCTTTAAAAGGCAAAGAAAAAAGTATTGATGGAATGGTAGATATAATGGTAAGAGCAGAAGATGCAAGTAAAATCAATCGTATAGTTGAAAGATTTAAGTTTGTAACAATAGATACTGCTTCTATCAAAAATGATGTTCAAAAATCAAAAGATGGTAAAGACAAAGGTATCATTGTTAAGAGTATAGAAGAAAAACTTGTAGATGATATTTTAACAAAACCAATTAATAAGGAGGAACAAGAGGTATCAAACCCCCAAGTGGCAAAGATGGAAAAAAGCCCTCTATCAGAGCCTACCTCAAAGAACAAAAACAAATCAGATCAGGGTGCTAAATTAGAAAAGCCAAGTGTTAGAGAAGAAATAAAACAAATTAAAGAAGAACAAAAACAAAAGGCAGATAATAATTTAGATAAGTCTGAACTATCAAAAGAAAAAGATAGTAAAAATAAGATTAATGAAATTAAACACAAACAACCTAAAAATAAAAAGAAAAAATCAAATGAAAGAGGGTAGAAATTATGAATGATATTGATGATATAGTTTCAGTAGCAAATAGTGGCACACAAAATAAATCATTTGATAAAAATGCTTGGATGAAGAAAAAACAAGAAGAAAGAAAAAGTGCTTATGATTTAATTGATAAAACTGCTACTGAAATAGTGAGTGATTCAAGTAAATTTAAAACTTATCTAGATGTTCAAGGTAGAATGAATAAGTATTCAGTTGGTAATGCTTTACTAATAACTGCACAAATGCCAAGTGCAACACAATTAAAAGAATTTTCTGATTGGAAAGAATCGGGAGCATTTATAAAAAAGAATGCAAATAGCATAATAATTCTAGAACCAGGAGATTCATACACAAGAGCAGATGGTACACAAGCAACTTCATATAATCCAAAGAAAATGTTTGATATATCACAAACAACTTTTAAACAAAATAATAAGTTAAATGATTATGATGATAAGACAAAATTAACAGCACTTTTAAAAGATTGTCCTGTTAATATAAAAGTAGTTGATGAAATATCTGGAACAAATAGAGTTGCTGAATGGAATAAACAAGATAATGTTTTATATGTTAAAAGAGGTGGCGAAACACAAGATATATTTAAAGAATTATCTGAAGAACTTGCAAGAGCAACATTAGAAGAAACAGGTAATGCAAGTTTAGATAACTTTAAATGTAGATGTACTTCATATATGTTATGTAAGAAGTATGGAATTGATGTTTCGTCTTTTAATTTGGAATCACTACCAGATTCTTTTAAAAATATGAATTCTAGTGAAATTAGAAATGAACTAGGTTCAATGAGAAATGCAATGGAAGATATAAATATAAGAATGGGACAACATTTTGAAAATATATCTAAAAAAGCAAAAACAAAAGATTTAGAAAGATAGGAGGATTTTAAGTGAAAGAAGAAGTTAAAATATTGGCTCTTGATAAATACGAAGTTGGACTTGTTATAAATGCACTTAATGAAATGCGAAATAAACAAATTGCAAGAGATGAAGATACAACATTTATAGATGAAGTCTTAATTCGTATTATTGATACCCCATTTAAAAAGAAACACGTTAAGGTACTTGAATGTAGATAATGGATAGCAATAGAGATAATATTCCGAAATGGGTTTATTTTCTTGGGTTAATTCCTACAATATGGATTTCACTTTTAATTGCACCATCAATAAGTGGTGGTTTACCACAGATAATAAAGGACTTTCCTAAACTAATGGAGAGTCCTTTTTCTATATCTTGGTGTAACAATAGTTTAAAAGTAATTATAATAATGATTCTATGCTATGCAATGGGTATAGGAATATATTTATCTACAAGAAAGAATTATCGTAGGAGAGAAGAACACGGAAGTGCAAAATGGGGTATTGCACCTGCTATTAATAAAAAGTATGAGCAAAAACCTATTTCGAATAATAAGATATTAACTCAAAATGTATCACTTGGATTAAATGGTAAAAAACATAGGAGAAATTTGAATGTTTTAGTATGTGGAGGAAGTGGTGCAGGTAAAACAAGATTTTATTGTAAGCCTAATATAATGCAAACTAATACTTCATTTGTAATACTTGACCCAAAAGGAGAAATTGTAAGAGATTTAGGTTATTTATTAAAAAGACAAGGATATAAAGTAAAAATATTAGATTTGATTAATATGGAAAAAAGTCATTGCTATAATCCATTTGTTTATCTAAAAAGTGATAATGATGTTCAAAAATTAGTGACAAATCTATTTAAAGCAACAACACCAAAAGGTTCATCATCTAATGATCCATTTTGGGATACGGCGGCTTCAATGCTTTTGTTAGCATTAGTATTTTATTTGAAATATGAAGCACCAGAAGATGAACAAAACTTTCCAATGGTAATGGAATTATTGAGAGCAGGAGAAGTTCACGAAGATGATGATTCTTATATAAGCCCATTAGATGTTTTATTTAATAAACTTGAAAGCAAGAATCCAGAACATATAGCACTCAAATATTATAGAGATTACCATAGTGGAAGTGCAAAAACTCTTAAATCAATACAAATTACTCTTGCTGCAAGACTTGAAAAGTTTAACCTAGAAAGTTTGGCGTCATTAACTACAACAGATGAATTAGATTTGTCATCATTAGGAGAAAAGAAAACTGCATTATTTGCATTAATTCCAGATAATGATACAAGTTTTAATTTTCTTGTAAGTATTTTATACACACAATTATTTCAACAACTATTTCTACTAGCAGACCATAAATATGGTGGTAGTTTGCCAGTTCACGTTCATTTTGTAATGGACGAATTTGCAAATGTAAGTTTACCAGATGATTTTGATAAAATCTTATCAGTTATGAGAAGTAGAGAAGTTTCAGTATCTATTATTTTGCAGAATTTAGCACAATTAAAAGCATTATTTGAAAAACAATGGGAAAGTATAGTTGGAAATTGTGATGAGTTCTTATATTTAGGTGGTAATGAACAATCTACACATAAATATGTTTCAGAATTATTGGGTAAAGAAACAATTGACACTAATACTTATGGGAAAAGTAGTGGAAGAAGTGGTAATTATTCAACTAATTATCAAATAAGTGGTAGAGAGTTGATGACTCCTGATGAAGTAAGGTTATTAGACAATAAGTATGCTTTATTATTTATTAGAGGAGAAAGACCTATAATGGATTTTAAATACGATATTTTAAAACATCCAAATGTAGTTTATACAACAGATGGAAAAGAAAAACCTTACTTACACGGAGGAACAGAAAATGCTATTGCTTCAATTCAATTTGATGAAAATATTGATAATTATAATTTCACAGAGATTGAAGATATAGCAGAAGAATATGAATTGTTATCTTCAGAAGAACTTGAAGATTATTTTAAAAGAAAAGGAGAATAGAATTTATGGAAAAGAAAAATAAATTAAAAATGAGTGATAAAGGGAAAAAATTATTTAAGACTTATGCTTTAGGTGTAAGTCTTTTTGCTTTAACATTTGGAACAAGTATGACAGTATTTGCAGCTGATGATCCTATGTCAGTAGTAAATAATCTATCAAACTTCATATTTGGACTAATCAGAGCAATTGGAATGATAATATTAGGATTTGGTATTGTTCAAGTAGGATTATCATTAAAGAGTCACGACCCTAGCCAAAGAGCAAATGGATTTTTGACAGTGGCAGGAGGAATAATCATAACTTTTGCAAAAGAAATTTTAAATATGATTACAGGTTAAATTATCAGATATGAGGCAAGTATAATCTTGCCTCCATCTATTTTAAGGAGGTGTTAATATTGAGTGATAATTGGGTAGTGCAAAATTTACAGAATGCACTAGGAACTTGGAACTCTAAATTAGGAGAAATATGGCAATTAGTAACACAGACACCTGAAACCTTTAAGGGTGGAGCAATATGGTCAGTAATACAAAATATATATGGTGCAGTTCAAGCAGTTGGACTTGCTCTGTTAGTATTATTTTTTGTAGTAGGTGTAATGAAAACTTGTGGTTCACTTACAGAAGTTAAAAAGCCAGAACACGCATTAAAACTATTTATTAGATTTGCAATAGCAAAAATAGTAGTAACTTATGGTATGGATTTATTATTATCTATATTTAAAATTGTTCAAGGTGTTATATCAACTATTATGAATGCCGCAGGATTTGGTGGTGCAAGTTCTACAACATTACCACAAGAAATTATAACGGCAGTTGAAAAATGTGGATTTTTTGAATCTATTCCACTATGGGCAGTAACTTTAATTGGTGGATTATTTATAACTGTCTTATCTTTTATTATGATAATGACTGTCTATGGAAGATTCTTTAAATTATATTTATATACAGCAATTGCACCAATACCATTATCAACTTTTGCAGGAGAACCTACACAACAAGTTGGTAAAAGTTTTCTTAAATCATATTGTGCAGTATGTTTAGAGGGAGCAATAATTGTTCTTGCTTGTATAATTTTCTCATTATTTGCTGCAACTCCACCGGTTGTTGATACTAATGCAGCGGCAGTTACACAGGTTTGGAAATATATAGGAGAACTTGTATTTAATATGCTTGTTTTAGTAGGTACTATTAAATTATCAGATAGAGTTGTTAGAGAAATGATGGGATTATAGGAGGTATGTATGCAAGAAAATATTAAATTTATTGTAACAGAAATAAAAACAAATGAAGAAAAACAAAAATTAGAGGAAATGGGACTTTATTGTTATGATTTGCGAGATAGTGATGATGGTAGAGATATTGCTAGTATAGAAAAAAAAGTAATTGTTAATAGAATAGGTGCAATGATAACAAATAAAGAAATCAAACTAGGAAATGAATATCCTAATAATTTTGTTGATTACAACACTTTTGTAGAAAAGAATATACAGGTTAATTCAATAAAAGAATTACTTGATAATAAAAATAGAGAAAATGATAGAGGGAGGTAAGTATGGACGAAATTGTTGATAAAGTAAAAAATGATATAGAATCATTTTTAATGGAAGATATGGAAAATCACGAAATGGAAATTGACTATATTTTATATAACCCTAAAACGCAAGAAACACAAGTGTTAGCAAGTGATGGAAATGAAAGAATATTTTTATTTGCACCATATACAAAAGAACAAGAAAATGGTTATATGAATGTTCCTGAATGGGATTTTAACTTTGATGAATACTTTTTTAAAGAACTTAAAAATGGATATGAAGTAGGATTTGTAAATGATGAAACTAATTATGGCTTATGGAGTACTATAAATGATTTGTACCCAGAAGATATAGAAAATATAGGTGGAGTTCAAAAATATTTGGAATATTGTAAAGACCACTTAATTACAAGAGATTATTTAGATGAAACTATGAAAATAAATGTTCCAGATATAATGCAATATTATGAGTACCCAAAAGGTGTAATAGAGCAATCGTATAAAAATGTAATAATGTCAAAAGAGACTTATGATAAACAAAATGAAGTTGCTTATATATCTTTTGTATTAGGTTATGATTTATTAAATGATAAGATTAAAAATTCTAAAAATCCAGAATGTGATATAAGTTATGACATTTGTAATGCACTTGCAGAAAAATTTATTTTAAGTGATGAATATCATAATTTAAAACATTCAACTTATGAGATGTTAGAAGAATGGTTAAGAAATAATCCAAACTTAATAAATGAATTTATAGAAGTAGCAGATAATCATAAAACAAGAAAACTAGATAATGGAATGTATGTAATTGATGTTGGATATAGAAGAAATCAACCCATTGCTTTAGTTCAAAGAGGAGATGGAGAATATATGGAATATGTTGTCGCATTTAATTATAGAATTAAGGATAACAAGATGGATTGGGCTTATGGATATTATTATGATAAAGATTTAACGAAAGCAAAGGAAGATTTTAATAAGGCAATAAATGGCGGCAATTTATCTAAAACTTTTGAGAGAAAGGAAGATAGATGATATGGAAGTTAAAATAAATAGAGAAATAAGAAATTACACAGAAAGTATATTTTTTGGACTGTCTTTAAGGCAGTTCATTTTTTCTATATTGGCTTGTGGTGTTGCAGTAATTCTATATTTTGTTTTAAAAAGATATTTAGGTATTGAAACTTTATCCTGGGTATGTATTTTAGGTGCAGCACCTTTTGCAGCAATAGGATTTATAACATATAACGGAATGCCAGCAGAAAAGTTATTTTATGCTTGGGTTAAATCAGAACTTTTAATGCCAAAACAATTATATTTTAAACCAACTAATTACTATAACGAATTATTAAAAGATAAACTAGAAAAGGAGGTATATTAATATATGAAAACTCTAAAAATGTTATTTAAACAAGATAAAGAAGCATTTATAGTTCCTAAAGGAGTACAAGATGTTATACCAGTTAATAGAATATGGGAAGATGGAATATTTTTAGTAGGAAAAAATAAGTATTCAAAATGCTATAAATTTTCAGATATTAATTATGCAGTAGCAAGTAGAAGTGATAAAGAGGGTATGTTTTTAGAATATTCAGAACTTCTAAATTCATTTGATACAGGTGCTACTACAAAACTAACAATAATAAATAGAAGATTAAATAAAATAGATTTTGAAAAGAATATTTTATTACCATTAGCAGAAGATAATCTTGATGAATATAGAAAAGAATATAATAAAATGTTATTAGACAAAGCAACTGGTGCTAATGGAATAATACAAGAAAAGTTTATTACAATTTCAGTAAATAAAAAAAGTATAGAAGAAGCGAGAAATTATTTTGCACGAATTGGTGCAGATTTAATTTCTCACTTTTCAGGTTTAGGCTCAAAATGTGTAGAATTAGATGCAGTTGATAGATTACGAATGTGTCACGATTTTTATAGAGAGGGAGAAGAAAATTCTTTTAGTTTTGATTTAATTAAAACTATGAGAAAAGGTCATAGTTTTAAAGATACTATATGCCCAGATACTTTTGAATTTAAAAGTGATTATTTTAAAATGGGTAAAAAATATGGACGAGTTATTTTTTTAAAAGAATATGCTAGTTATATAAAAGATAATATGGTAGCAGAATTAACTGACCTAAATAGAAATTTAATGATGAGTATAGATGTTGTACCGATACCAATGGATGAAGCAGTAAGAGAAGTTGAAAATAGAAGATTAGGTGTAGAAACAAATATAACTAATTGGCAACGAAGACAAAATTCTAATAATAATTTTAGTGCAGTAATTCCTTATGATATGGAACAACAAAGAATTGAATCAAAAGAGTTTTTAGATGATTTAACAACTCGTGATCAAAGAATGTTTTTATCTGTATTAACAATGG
>JBJEXU010000118.1:0-2433 GCA_051886095.1 Christensenellales bacterium
ACGAAAATTTTATTTTAAAAAATGTTAAAAAAGTTGGAATTAAAAGAATCAAAGATATTTTGATTATGACAATTAATAATAGTGGTAAAATATATGTTCAACCTAAAGAAGGAAGTTTCTCTTGTATTGAAACCAACTATTCTGGAGGTGAATGGTGAAAAGAGCAATTATTGTAATAATGATATTTTTAACAACAATCACCTTTGCCATTGTAGAACTAGTCAGTGTAAAAAAGGTATTAACTACTATGGAAGATACAATTACCGACCTAAAAGCACAATATGAAATTAATCAAGATGATATCACTCAATATTATGATAAAATAAGTGATGTTAAAGAATATTGGGCTGAACAGGAAGATTGGCTATGCTTTCTATTCAATCATAGAGACTTAAGTACAATAACAGATAGTATAAATAGACTTCAAGCTTATACTCAGAACAATGATTTTGACAATGCCATTGCTGAACTATCTATATTAAGAGAGTACGCTACTAAGAATTGCCATATAATGGGATTTAATATTCATAATATTTTATAATTAGAAAAAAACATTTATCACAAAATTGGATAAATGTTTTTTTACTTTATTAAATTTGTAAATTTAAAATGTTATTTTGCTAATAAGTTATATTAAAATTTTTTTAATAACTATTTACATTAATATTTTAATTTATCTTTAAGATATTTAGCGGTATATCCCACACCATTTTTTACAATCTCTTCAGGTGTACCCGTTGCAATAATCTCTCCACCTTTCTCACCACCTTCCATACCTATATCTATAATATGGTCAGCACATTTTATCACATCTAAGTTATGCTCAATAATTACAATCGTATTTCCGCCTTCAACAAGCCTATTAAGAATCTTTATTAATTTCTGAACATCATACAAATGTAACCCTGTTGTTGGTTCATCAAGAATATATAAAGATTTTCCTGTACTCTTCCTACAAAGTTCGGTAGCAAGTTTAACTCTTTGTGCTTCACCACCACTCAACTCCGTTGCTGGTTGACCTAGTTTAATATATCCAAGTCCCACATCTACAAGTGTTTGTAGTTTATTCTTTATCTTAGGAATGTTCTCAAAAAATTCATTGGCCTCAGATATTGTCATATCAAGCACATCAGATATAGATTTACCTTTAAACTTTACATCAAGAGTTTCCCTATTATATCTTTTCCCGTGGCACACATCACAAGTTACATAAACATCAGGTAGGAAGAACATCTCAATTTTCTTGATACCCGCTCCTCCACAAGCTTCACACCTACCACCACTAATATTGAAACTAAATCTTCCACTATTATATCCTCGTTCTTTAGCATCAATAGTACTAGCAAATAATTGTCTTATATCGGTAAAAACATTAGTATAAGTAGCAGGATTGCTTCTAGGCGTTCTACCTATAGGACTTTGGTCTATATTAATTATTTTGTCTATATTTTCAAGCCCTTCAACAGATTTATGCTTTCCCTCTGGAAGTTCGCTTTTATTAAGATAATTATAAACTATTGGAAATAATGTTTCATTTACAAGGCTACTCTTTCCACTTCCACTAACACCAGTAACAAGAGTAATTACCCCAAGTGGTATCTCAAGGTTAACATTCTTTAAATTATTATGTTTACAACCCTTTATTCTTAAATAACCATTGCATTTTTCTCTTCTTTTTGCTGGCACTTCTATTTTTCTTTCACCACTTAAGAATTGACCAGTTAAACTTTCTTTACAATTAATTACATCATCCAAATTGCCAGCAACTACAACTTTTCCGCCATTAATACCTGCATATTTGCCAATATCTACTATCATATCGGCAGTTCGCATAGTATCTTCGTCGTGCTCTACAACAATTACTGTGTTGCCTAAATCGCGCAAATGTTTTAGTGTTTCCAGTAATTTATCGTTATCCCTTTGATGAAGTCCAATGCTTGGCTCATCTAAAATATAAATAACACCCGTAAGTCCACTGCCTATTTGTGTTGCTAGTCTAATTCGTTGTGCTTCACCACCACTAAGTGTTCCCGCTTGCCTAGATAGAGTTAAATAATCAAGCCCAACATTGATAAGAAAATTTAATCTTGCTTTAATTTCTTTAAGTATAGGACTTGCTATAGTTTCTTCAGTCTTACTTAATTTTAGATTATCCATAAATTTAAAGATTTCACTTACCGACATATCACATACATCTATGATATTCTTTTTATTTATAAACACATTTAATGCTTCTATTCTTAATCTTCTTCCTTTACAAGTAGGACAACATTCTTCTTTCATAAGTTTGCCAATTTCTTCTTTGGCATATTCGCTCATACTCTCCCTATATCTACGTTCTAAGTTTGGAATTATTCCTTCAAAAGCCATTTGACCAACAACTTGATTTCCACTCCTAACATAATCTATCTCAATTTTTTCTTTTTTTGTTTG
>JBJEXU010000119.1:0-2430 GCA_051886095.1 Christensenellales bacterium
ATGTATATAGGTAGAATGAAAAATGGAAAAACATTTTAAGTTTATTAAAATGCACTTATAGTGTAACACCGAAAATTTTTAATGTCAATACCCTTATGACAAAAATTTTTTATCATCGAAAATTACGCCTATATTTAGGCAATTTTTAACAAAAATTTATTTTTATAATTCAAATTTCAGCAATTTTTTTGAGTGTTTTATTTAAAAATGTCAAGAAAATTTGCGTTAATTTTTTAATTTTTAATAAAAAATAACTCTATGTATTTTGTAATATTCTGTATCTCAATATACACATAGAGTTATTTTTTATATTTAAAGCAAGAGAAACTATTTTATTGCCTCAATTAAACCTAAATTGCCATCATTTCTTTTGTAAAGAATATTAATTTCGCCCGTTTCAGCATTTAAAAATACATAGAAACTATGCCCTACTGCTTCCATATAATCTTCTGCATCTTCTACAGTCATTGGATCAAGCTCAAAAGTTTTCTTCTTAACAACTTTTTTTGTTTCAATTAGAGGCTCTTCATCCAAAAATTCTAGAGCGTCAAATATTTCATTGCTAGCAAATTTATTTTTGTACTTCTTAGTGTTTTTAACAATTTGTCTTTCTAGTTTTGGCATTGACAAATCAATATTATTGTACATATTATCACTTGCGACTTCACTTCTGATAAACAAACCAGCACTATTGATTGTGATTTCTAGCTTGCAAATATCATTTTGCTCACTACAAGCAACTTTTATTGTAGTATCTTTAGTAAAGTATTTCTCTAGTTTTTGTAATTTCTTCTCGATAATATCTTTTAATTTATCGGAGATTTTGTAATTTTTTGAAATAAATTTAATTTCCATATTCTCTCCTTTATTTTGAAAATTTGTAAAATATAATTAAGCAAAATTTATCTGCTCAAAAAGTATCTTACAATATAATTTTAGCAAAAATTAAAAACTTTCACAAACGATTTTTACTCACTTTTCTTGCGATGTTACTTTGAATGCAAGATTGCCGTCTTTGGCTGAAATTATTATTGTTGAATTTTGTGGAATATTTCCCTCTAAGAATTGTTCGGCAATTTTATCTTCAATTTCTTGCTCTATAAGTCGTCTTAGAGGTCTAGCGCCATATTCACTATCGTAGCCTTTTTCTATCAAATATTTCAAAGCACTCTCTGTTACTTTTAGATTTGAACCTTGTTTTATAAGTCTTTTGTTTAGATTGCTTATAAATAATTTTGCTATTTCAGACAGTTGTTCAGCGTTTAGTGGATGAAAAACTGTAACCACATCTATTCTATTTAAAAATTCTGGCTTAAATTGTTTCTTTAGTGCCGACATTAGAATATTTTTTATTTCGTTATAATCCAAATCTTTGGAATCTGAATTTCCATCTCCGAAGCCCAAAGCACCTTTCTTTTTTGGTAATTCATTTACGCCAACATTTGATGTGAAGATGATAATAGTATTTTTAAAAGATACAGTTCTTCCTTGACTATCTGTCAATCTTCCGTCATCAAGCACTTGCAAAAGCAAATTGAATACATCTGGATGTGCTTTCTCAATTTCATCAAACAAAATAACAGAATAAGGTTTTCTTCTAACTTTCTCGGTTAATTGCCCACCTTCGTCAAAGCCTACATATCCTGGAGGAGAACCTATTAGTTTACTAACGCTATGCTTCTCCATATATTCGCTCATATCTAATCTAATTACAGCATTTTCGTTATCAAACATCGCTTCTGCTAGTGCTTTGCAAAGTTCTGTTTTCCCCACACCAGTTTGGCCTAAGAACATAAAACTACCTATTGGTCTATTATTATCTTTCAAACCAATTCTTGCACGTCTAATCGCCTTGCTTACTGCTTCGACTGCTTCATTTTGACCAATAACTCTCCTATGCAAAATTTCTTCAAGTTTTAGAAGTCTTTCTCTTTCGTTTTCGGTAATTTTTGAAACTGGAATTTTAGTCCATTCACTGACAATATTGCAAATATCATCTTGAGTAATAGTTAATTCGTTTGAGTCGGCAGGACTGCCTTGCATAGATTTAAGTTTCTCTTGAGCCTCTCTGATTCTATCTCTAAATTGACCCGCTTTTTCGAAATTTTCGGCAAAAAGTGCTTCTTTCTTTTCAGCTTCATATTTAGAAATTTGTTCTTCTAATTCTTTTACTTCGCTTGGAACTTTTTTGCCATTAACTTTGGCTTTGCTACTTGCTTCATCAATTAGGTCTATCGCCTTGTCTGGCAAACTTCTATCCATTATATATCTATCGCTAAGCGACGCAGCAGCAACAATAGCATCATCACTTATTTTAACTTTGTGGAAAACTTCAAAACTATCTTTCAAGCCTCTCAAAATTTCGATAGTTTGTTCAACTGTAGGAGGATTAACGATAACAGGTTGAAATCTTCTTTCTAACGCTTTGTC
>JBJEXU010000120.1:0-2396 GCA_051886095.1 Christensenellales bacterium
TACCTGATAATCATTAAATATTAAAAATATAACTTCATTATCTTTCTCAATTATCTTGATATTTTTTCCCCTATACTCACAGACTTTTTGAAATTGCGCATTATACTTTGCATAGTAAATATCAATAATATTTTTCTCATTTATAATTGCAAAAAATTTGCTTCCATCAATATAAGTTTGTGCTCCAATTATAGATATAGGCAGTTTATTAATACCAGTATTTAGTTCTAACTCTCCACCCAGTTCTTGACCTGTTTTAAGGGTTTTATAAAAAACTTTATTATCTTTTATATACACAAAATATAAACACGAATTTTTATAATCCTGAATGAATATCGCAGAACTAATATTCTCATCGGAAATATTAACACCACTTGTATAATTATCCGTAGAATTGTAAAAATATAAGGCAGAATTATTAACCAATTTACCTAAATAAGTATTTCCATCACTAATATAAGTCTGCATAAATATTACATTAGTAAAAGTAGTATCTTTAGTTAAGTTATTATTAAAAATATCTTGATAATCTAAGTATGAAAACAAATTCAAGTCTCCCACATTGTTTAATATTTTATTATTCTTAGGTAAAATTGTTCTGTTATTATAATAATCAAATATACCACCTTGCAATTTTAATAATAACTTCTCACACTTGCCATTTATAGAAATAGTATTTACCTTAAATAGTTTTAGCGGTAAAAAATATTCATTATCTTCATATATTTTAATTAGAATATTGCTGTTTAATTTAATTATCATTTCCCCATCAATAGATTTAATTTTGATATACAAATTACAGAATGTCGATGACGAAACATTAAAACTAATATCTTGACTTCCTTGAAAATTTTTTATAAACAAAATATCAAATTTATTAGAATAATTATCAAGTACATTATTTTTTTTAATTTGTTCTTTAAAATAATTATTTGTCATAGATACCCTACCGTAATTTTTGGATTAGATATATAGTTTCCCGCAATGTTAGACTTGAAATTAATTCCAATCTTTTTACCTTTCACATAAGGTCTCAAAGTTTGATAACCACTTTTGCCTTTCATTTTAAAATTTCTTGAACCTTTTTCAGTAACAATCTCTAAAGTTATATCACCAGTTGTTTCTAAAGAGATTTCTTTAACAACTTTTTCTTTTTCTGGATATCCAAAATCTGTTGTTGCAGATTTCCAGAGTTTCGTTGTAGGTGTGTTAAATATTTTACCACTATCATCTAGTACGCCAATACTATAACCGCCAGTATTTTCTTTAATCAATATACAAACTTCACTTTTATAAATATCATTAACTACAGATATTTGTCTTACATCATAACCCCTTAAAATACTAAAACTTCCAGTAGCAACATTTATTTTTATAAGCGCATTATTATATACCAAATCAGTATTTGTTTCATTACCGATAAATTTATCATCACCATAATTAATCGTGCAAGCCAAATAATAGTACCCATTGCTATAACCTGCAAGAGCATTAGCATTGTCCATATCTTTAAATAAATTATTTATACTTAAATCAAATTTAGTAGCACTAGTTCCATTAAACACATAAATTCCATCTGATGATAAATATAGAATTTTATTTCCACATACGCACACAGTAGATTCATAAATTCTGCCATTGCTTACATAAAGTTGTGAAACTGAAAAATCATTTTTATCTGCATAAGTTGTAAGTTTAGCAATATTAAAATCTCTAAAAATATAAACATAACCCTCAAAAGATATTACCTTATTACTTTTGCCAAATTCATCTGCAAGTTCAATAATTCCACCTTCTTGTATACTTACATTAAAGTTTGTAGGGTCAAGATTATCACTAAACATTATTGTTCTTTTTTCACCTTGAGTTGTTACAAATAATCTATCGTTATGCACACACATACTACTAATTTTAGGTGCATTTTCAATTTTCTGAACTATACCAGGATATCTCCAAGTATACATACCATCTTTTTCTGACACTAAAATCAAAGTATCATTCCCGTTAATTTTACACGATGTCACTATAGGCCTTTCGGTAAATTCCAAGCCATTCATTTTTTCTAAATTTTTGTCTTGACTATGTATTCTATTATAATAAAAACCACCCTTACTCGTGTAAAAAATTACAAAAGGTCTATGTATATTTAAATCGGTCGACCAAGATGTAAAAAACCAACACCCCTTAATAAAAGAAGAATCGGGAGTGGGATTAAGTACTTTATATTGATCAGTATACAACTCAGAACAACGAAATTGAAGTTGCTTAAGCCCCATACCATCTCTAAGTGCACCATTTTCAAAATTAAAATTATAAGACATAGAACAATTATTTATTGGCATTAGGTTAGCATCAATATCAGAATTAAGAGAGTTTTTGAAAGTATTAAATTTCTG
>JBJEXU010000121.1:0-36802 GCA_051886095.1 Christensenellales bacterium
GGAATGAGAAATATATAATTTTGGAGTGGTTCCGTTATTGAAAAAATCGGGATTTGAAATTACTGATTTTATCATTCGTGTTCCGTAACCTTTGTTATGTAATTTCGGATTAACTACTAGATAATCTATGTGGTAAATAGATGGAGCAAAACTCGCATTCCCTAACAAAATAGCTCCCACTAATTGATTGTCTTCAAAACAATAAAATAAACTATCGTTAGGTTTTGAATTTTTCAAAGTAGTGGTTGTAAATGTCTTTAAAAAATCATCTAAAGGCATTGCAGAAGTAATGTACCTTTTTACTTTGGTTGATTTGCTCCACGAGTTTACTTCATTAGAAATATTTTTACCGAGTTCGCTATTAAGTTCGCTTGATTTAAGCCATAATAATAAATTTTTTTCATCTTCTAGTTTGTTCATATTAGTCCTTTTATTGGTAATATTATGTAAGTAATTGACAATATACCATTGATAATTGACAATTTATAATGTCTTTTCTTCGGTGTTTTTAGTAATTGGTGATTTGAAATAATAAATTTTATATAGTCGACCTGTTGATGATGTATTTTTATCAATTTGTTTAAATCCGTTACTTTCAAATGCTTTGCAACTAGAAATATTTTCTTCCTCTACAGATGATATTATCCCTTCGGGATTATATTGATTGCTAAAATATAAAATATTGTCTTTTATAGATTTTATCATTCGGGTTCCATATCCTTTACCCTGAAGTTCTGGATTTACAATAATATAATCTATAGTGGTGTGTTTATATTCTCCTAAAGGAGATGTTGTATAAATTAGTCCGATAAGTTTTTCTTTATTAGAGCATAAAAATAATCCAGTAAAATTATTTGGCGAACTATTTTTAGGTAGCATTGATTCAAATAATTTATCCAAAGGGGTTTTTGAAGCAATAAACCTTTGAACATTAGGATTGCTTGACCATTCTCCTATTTGTTTGAATTGCTCTTGATAATAACTTAAGTTTTCTAAATTGATACGATTCCAAGTTAAATCATTATTTTCGTCAAACAACATCATTTCAGATTTTGTGCTTTCTTTATGTGGTTGTATTTTAGTAAATAAATTCTTTAAAATCCCCATATTCACCTACTTTGTAAAATTTATACTGGCATTAAATTATTAAATAAAATGCATTTAAGCAAATTGTGTTTGTAATTTTAATACAAAGAATGCTATTTCAAAATTAATTATAGTAAAACATTTTTTATTTTTGCATATTTCTCTCTGAAAAGAAAAATCTTAAATATTTAGTGATTATCTTGCTTTTAGGTTTTTGCAAAACTTGAAAATTGTTTTTAAGAAATGCTTTTTGGCTTGCTAGATTGGTTTCGCTAACCGATGCTACAAATTTTCCGTTATATTTATCACCTACAAAAAATTGTGGATTGCTTGTAATTGATTTTATCATTCTCGTACCAATTCCCCTGCCTTGAAGTTCGGGATTGACAACAATGTATTCAATGGTGGAATTGTCGTCTTTAAAATATGGCTCTGATATAAGAACTGCTCCAGCCAAAATTTTTTTATCAAAACAATAATAAATATTACAACCATCGTCAAAGAAATCTAGAAAAAGGGAAGATACCGGCTGTTCGTTGGATATGTATTCCTGTACATTTGGTGCGGACGACCAACTATCTAATATCTTATTGTTTTTTCTAAAAGCTGATGGGTGATATTTGTCATATTTTTCCCACATTAGATGAGTGTCATTATCAAATAATTTATCCATAATATTTACCTTATTAATATCTTAAAATTAATATCTTAAGTAAATTTTTTAAGTTTTATAATTTTATTTGCCAACGCAGAACTTGCTAAATATATCGTCAATAATCTTTTCGTTGTCTGAATTTCCTGTAATGTCGCCTAAGGCTAACCAAATATTTTTAATATCGATAGAAATTAAATCGAGATTGTTGTTGCCGTGCAGACTTAATAGAGCCTGTTTTAAATATTCTAGTGCTTTAGTTATTGCATTTATGTGTCGTGTATTTGTTAAAACTACAGCGTTATTATTTATATTTTTGTGTGTAACAAATTTTAGTAAAGTTTCTTTAAGGGCATCTATGTTTTCACCAGTTAAAGTTGATATTTCCAGTACCTTTTTAAATGGTAAATTGTCAATATTAACTCGTTTAATCAAATCGGACTTATTGACAATAAGTATCGTATTATTGTTATTTAATTCGGACATAATGTCATAATCTTCTTTAGCAAGAGGTTCAGAACCATCGATAATATATAGAACAATGTCGGCTGATTTCAGCATAGATTTAGATTTGTTTATCCCTATGTTTTCTACTAAATTATCAGAATTTCTAATACCAGCACTATCAATTAAAATAAACTTAAATCCTTTGTAAGTAAAGGTTTCTTCAAGTAGGTCTCTTGTTGTTCCTTGAATGTTGGTAACTATTGCTCGTTCATAATTAAGTAGACTATTAAGTAGGCTAGATTTACCTGCATTTGTTTTGCCGTAAATTAAAACTTTTACACCATCTTTGATACATTTACCATATGATGCGGTATCAAGTATTGAATTAAGTTTTTCTTGTACAAGCGATAAAGTATTTTCAATATTTTCTATAGTTTCTTCTTCTAAGTCTTCTTCGGGATAATCAAGAGTAACTTCGATTTTGGCAAGTAGTTCTGTTAAGGTATCTTGTAATATAGAAATCTCATTTTTTAATTTACCTTGTAATAAATCATATCCTGCTTTTAATTCACTATCACTTTCAGCGTTTATAATATCAATAATTCCCTCTGCTTCGTCTAGAGATAACTTTCCGTTTAAAAATGCAAGTTTGGAAAATTCGCCTTTAGTTGCAACATCACAACCAAGTTCCACAAGGCTTTCAAAAATTCTATTAGTTAATGTTATTCCACCGTGACAATGAAATTCAATTAAATCTTCGCCAGTATAGGAATTAGGTGCTTTGAAATAGACGCACATACATTTATCGCAAATGCCTTTATATTCAAATTTGCCAAGATACATTTTTCTAGGCTCAAAATCTTTAACTTCCAAATGATTTGTATGAAAAACTTGAGAGGCAATGTCTAATACAGATTTACCACTCATTCTTATTATTGATATTCCACCATTTCCAATGGCTGTTGAAATGGCTACAATATTTCTTTCCATAATATTGCCTCTATAATTAATTTCTGCTTGTTTATAAAATTTTAATAAATTGTAACTATACCAAATTCATTAAAGTTTTAAATAAACACATTTTTAATATTTTACCATAAAATAAGTATTTGTTAATAGGCTTTTATAAAAAATTTTTATAATTTTTGATTTTTGATTTTATAAAAAAAGAAATTAATTAGAGAAAAAGAAATGTGATTTTTATATTTTTAGGTGATACATACGGTTGAATATACTCTAATATAAAGCCTAAATACGATTATGAAAAAATTGTCGAATAACAGGCAAAATTGTTTGGTTATATATATATAATATGTTAAAATAACTACAGTATATCTAATCGTAAAATTTTGAATGTTTCAAGATATTTAGTTGCTATGTTGCATAGACTAAATGTGAAAGCCAAAAATTGTTTTTTATATAATTATAGATAGAAAAATGGAAAATGAGAAAATGGAAAAGTTAAAAAGAAGTAGTGGTGTATTGTTACATATTACTAGTTTGCCTAATGCTTATACATTAGGTACTTTTTCGTGTGAGGCTCTAAGGCTGATTGACTGGTTAGAGGCGGGAGGTTTTAAAGTCTGGCAAATCCTTCCTATAACCGATTGTGGCTATAAATTTTCGCCTTATAGTGCTAAATCTTCGTTTGCCATTAATCCAACACTTATTGATTTAACCGAGTTCTTAACTGAAACCGAATTGAATAGTTTTTGTTTCAATAAAAATGGTGATGTTTTAGTAGAAGAAAATAAAATTTTAAGCGCTATTGACCTAATCTATGATAAGTATAGAAATGATTTTGAGTTGTCCCAATTTGAAAAAGAAAATAAATATTGGCTGGAAGATTATGCGCTTTATAAAGTCATAAAAAGTCTTAATAATAATTGCTCGTGGGAGAATTTCCCAAAGCAGTTAAGGGATAGAAATGTAGCATCTATTAACTCATTTAAATTAGAACATTCTAAAGAATTAGATAGAATTAAGTTCACTCAATTTATAGCAGATAAACAATGGAAGAGAATTAAGGAATATGCGAGTAAGAAAGATATTCAAATTTTAGGAGATATGCCGTTTTATGTGGAAATGGATAGTGCAGATGTGTGGTCTAATCCTAAAAATTGGAAATTAAATTCTGATGGAAAAGGCGAAGTTGCAGGTGTTCCACCCGACTACTTTAATGAAAATGGTCAATTATGGGGAAATCCTATATATAATTATGAGACTATGGCAAAGGACAAATATTCTTTTATAATAAAACGATTTAAACGCCAAGCGGAATTATTTAATATAGTGAGGATTGACCATTTTATTGCATTTAGTAGATATTGGGCAATTCCAAAAAGTTCTAGCACTGCAGTTAATGGCAGATGGGTTAAGGGATTTGGTGAAGAAATCTTAAAAGAGATAATGTCTAAAGTAAAAGTAAGTATTATTGCCGAGGACCTTGGAGTGGTTACTAGGGAAGTAATAGATTTAAGAGAAAAATTTGGTATTCCCGGTTTAAAGGTTCTTCAATTTGCTTTTGATGGAATGGGGGATAACATATACCAACCACATAATTACGAAAAAAATTGTGTTGCTTATATTGGAACTCACGATAATGACACATTTATGGGTCTACTTAATAATTCCGATTGGGATAAACTTAATCGTTTTAAAAGATACCTTAGAATACCTCTTGAATGGGGAAATGATGCTGTTGTGGATAATTCAATTATTTCACTTTATCGAAGTAGTGCAAACTTAATTGTATTTACAATGCAAGATATTCTTAAACTAGGTAGCGAAGCACGAATGAATACACCGGGTGTAATTGAGGGTAATTGGGCGTGGCAGTTGGATAAATTACCTAGTGTAGAACTTTGCGGTTGGTATAAAGACCTAGCAAATTTATATGCAAGATAAATTTATATCAAAAATTTTTAACTTAATAGATTGTATACACAAAACAAAGAAAACTAAATAATTGCGGGCTTAGATAAAAAGTAAAATAGTAAAATAATTGCGTAAATAGCCCATACGCAGTATGGAGAAAAATGGAAAATATTAACGAACAAATTTATTTATTTCATCAAGGTACATATTATCACGCTTATGAACTACTTGGCTGTCACCCATACACCAAAGGTGATAAGACTGGGTATGTATTCCGCACTTGGGCACCTAATGCAACTAAAATTAGTGTAGTAGGTGATTTTAACGGCTGGAATAACACTTTGAATCCTATGAAAAGAATAAGCGAAGATGGCGTATGGGAAGCATTTATTCCTAATGTAAAAGAATTTCAGATGTACAAATATGAAATTACCGATAAAAATAATTATGCTAGACTTAAGGCCGACCCCTATGCTTTTATGCAGGAAACTAATGGGAAAACAGCTTCAATGGTATATGATATTGAAGGATATAATTGGCAAGATGAGGGTTATTTAAAACACCGTAAAACTAAAAACAATTATACTAGTCCTATGAATATATATGAGGTTAATTTCTGTTCGTGGAAAAAACAATCCGATTGCAGTTACTATACATACAAAATGCTAGCGGACGAACTAGTGCCTTATGTTGTTGATATGGGATATACACATATTGAGATAATGCCTATTACCGAATACCCTTATGATGGTAGTTGGGGTTATCAAGTAACGGGATATTTTGCGCCATCAAGTAGATTTGGCTGTCCTAAAGACTTTATGTATTTTGTAGACAAATGTCACGAAAATGGAATTTCAGTTATTATAGATTGGGTTCCTGCACATTTTCCTAAAGACGCACACGGACTAATAGAATATGACGGCGAGTGCTTGTATGAAAATCAAGGCTGGGATAGGAAGGAACATAAATCTTGGGGAACTAGAAGATTTGACTATGGCAGAAGCGAGGTTCAGAGTTTCCTTATTTCTTCGGCAATGTTATTCCTTGATAAATATCATATAGATGGAATTAGGGTTGATGCGGTTGCTTCTATGCTTTATCTAGATTATGACAAGCGTCCGGGTGAATGGATACCTAATGTTTATGGCGAAAATAAAAACCTTGAAGCAGTTGCATTTTTGCAAAAACTAAATGCAAGTATTTTTAAAGAATTTCCGAATGTTCTAATGATAGCAGAAGAAAGCACCGCTTGGCCAATGGTAACTAAACCTGCACATTTGGGAGGTTTGGGATTTAATTTCAAATGGAATATTGGTTGGATGAATGATACTTTAGAATATGTAAAAACTGACCCATATTTCCGTAAGTCTATTCATAACAAACTTACATTTTCGATGTTCTATGCATTTAGCGAAAACTTTATCTTGCCTATATCTCACGATGAGGTTGTGTATGGTAAATGTTCGTTGCTAAATAAAATGTTTGGCGAGTATAACGATAAATTTAAATCTATGCGTGCATACCTAAGTTATATGATGGCTCACCCTGGAAAAAAACTTACCTTTATGGGCACTGAATTTGCACAATTTAAGGAATGGGATTATCAGGCGGGAATAGATTTCTGCCTACTTGACTTTGAAACTCACAACAATATGTTTAAATTTGTAAAAGCACTAAATCATTTTTATTTAGAAAGACCGGAACTTTTTGAAGAGGACTTTTCTTGGAAGGGTTTTGATTGGTTAGTTCCTGATGATAATAATCAGAATGTGCTTGTATTTAGAAGAATGGATAAATCGGGAAATGAACTTATTTATGCAGTTAATTTTTCTGCAGTGACAAGAGAGAACTATAGTTTTGGCGTAAATGCTAAAGAATATGAAGAGGTATTATCAACCGATTGGAAGGAATTTGGTGGAAGCGGTATAACCAATGGTAAAGTTACTGCAGTTAAAGAAAATTATCGAGGAAAGAATTATAAATTAACAATTACAATCCCTGCACTTAGCGGAGTGTTCCTAAGTAGAAAAACTAAAGATCTAAGGATAGATTAATTATGGATAAGACTTTAAATGATTTGATGAATATTGTCAGTCGTTCAAGGCAAATTGATGAGGTTGGTAAGACTTCAAGCGTAAAAACTCCGACAAATGCGAGTATCCACAATGACGATTTGTTAGGAAAAGAAAGGACTATAGAAACTAGCCCTAAACTTTCTAATGACGATAATGCCGAAATGAAAAAACAAACCTCTAATACAAGTACAAAATCAACAAGTACAACTAAACCTGCTACTAAAAAGTCTACCACAAAGAGCACAACAAAAACTGCTACAAAATCAAATACAAAGCAATCTACATCAAAGCAGACTCACACTAAAGCAAAATCTGAAACAAAAACAACTGAAAAAAAGTCCACAACTACTAGTAGCACAAAAACAAAAAGTGTATCTATTGCTAAAAAAGAAGATAAATATGCCGAACTTCGTTCTTCGTTGCTTAATGGAGTAGAGAATACTAAAATTTCACAACAAAATCAAGAGAGTAATATAAATCCTATAAGCGAGACTAATCAAGAAATTAAGTCATCTATGCCTTTTGAACTTGATACTGGCAACAAAGAATTAGATAGAAAAATTGCCGAGTTTTATAGAAGAAAACAAGAAAAAATTAATAAGAATTTTACTAGCGAAGACAAAGTTAATGAAAATGAGCAAATTATTGTCAATGAGAGTTTTGAAGACGAAGAAAATTTAGGCATTAACACATCTTATAGCGGTGAAAATAAAAATATCTATAATTTATCTAACGAGAATACTGACATAACCGATTATATTTTAACTAGTAATATCCCAACCGATGAAAATGAAGAAACAACACAAGTTGTAGAAAGTGAAAATGTAGATAAAGATGCTTTAGCAAATAGTGTAGTAGATAAATTGTTAGATGAGTTTAATAAGATTGAAGAGAAATTAGACAAGAAACCAAAAGAAGAAATGAAAGTATTATATGTTGCCAGTGAGTGTCAGCCTTTTGTGGCATCGGGTGGACTTGGTGATGTTGCTGGTAGTTTGCCTAAGGCTATTGCTAAGAATGGTGGAGTTGATATTAGAGTTATCTTACCTTTGTATGGTACTATCAAGCGTGATTATAGAGATAAATTCGAGTATCTATGTAATTTTACAGTTCACCTATCTTGGAGACAGGAATATTGCGGATTATTTAGATATTATAGTGATGGTGTAACTTACTACTTTATTGACAACGAAAGATATTTCAAAAGAGATAAACTTTATGGGTACTATGACGATGGAGAAAGGTTTGCATATTTTAGCAAGGCAGTAGTTGAGGCATTACCATATCTTAATTTCTTCCCAGATATTATTCATTGTAACGATTGGCAGAGTGCTTTAGTTAGTGCATATATAAAAACAGGAAACTGGTCTGATTATAGATATTATAAAATTAAGAATATTTATACTATACACAATGTGGAATACCAAGGTGTGTATGGTATGGACACATTAAAAGATTTATTTGGAATAGATAATAGATTCCGTAACGATGTAGAATATAATGGAGACATTAATTTAACAAAATCGGCAATACAATATTCTGACAAATTTACCACCGTTTCGCATAGTTATTGCGATAACTTAAAACAACCATATTGTTCAAGAGGTCTTCATCATATAATCATTAGAAATGAATATAAACTAAGTGGAATTTTAAATGGTATAGATTATGATTTTTATAATCCAGCAACAGATGCTTGTTTGTATAAAAATTATGATATAAATAGCATAGACGATAAGGTTATTAATAAGAAACGTTGGCAGGAAGAAATGGGACTACCTGTAGATGGTGAAACTCCTATGATTTCTATTGTAAGTCGACTTGTAAACCACAAAGGTATTGACCTAGTTATTAAGGTTATAGAAAATATCTTGCAACAAGATATTCAATTAGTTGTTGTAGGTACTGGTGACCAAAAATATGTTGATTACTTTAGATATTTAGAAGGTAAATATCCAACAAAAGTTAGGGCACTTGTTAATGAGTATTCTAATGAGAATGCTCGTAAGGCTTATGGAGCAAGTGATATTTTCTTAATGCCAAGTAAAATCGAGCCTTGTGGAATTTCACAGATGATTGCATCTAGATATGGTAGTATTCCAGTAGTAAGAGAGGTTGGTGGACTAAAGGACACAATAAAAGACTTTGGTTGTGAAGGTGGCGGAAATGGCTATACCTTTACAAATTACAATCCAAATGACCTATCCTATCAACTTAATAGAGCAATTAAAGATTTTAGAGACAGAACTAGTTGGAGAGAAAAAATTAAAACTTGTATGAGTGTAGATTTTACCTGGGATAAACCGGCTAAAGACTACATTAAATTGTATAGTTCAGTGTGCGGAAAATAAGGAGAAAAGGTATTGAGCAGTAAAATTACAACACAAAAAGCACTTTCAATGCTAGAAGACAATTTAAAAAAATATTCTGAATTAACCTTGAAGGAGGCAAAAACAGCCGATATATATAAAGCGCTTGCAATGATAGCCGAAGAAATATTACTTGATATGAGAGAAAAATTTCATAGTAAAGTTTCTAAGGCTCAAGCGAAAAGAGTGCATTATTTATGTCTAGAATTTTTGTTAGGCAGAACATTAAAAACAACATTATTTAATTTAAAGTTAGATAATGTATTTAAAACTGTACTTAAAGACAATGGCATAAATATAGAAGATGTATATGAGGTTGAAGCAGATGCGGGACTTGGTAATGGAGGACTAGGTAGACTAGCCGCTTGTTTTATGGATAGTCTTGCACACCTTAGTTACCCTTCTATGGGACATAGTATTCTTTATGAATACGGCTTGTTTAAACAAAAAATTGTTGACGGAGAGCAAATAGAATTAACCGATGCTTGGCGTTCAACGGGTGATTATTGGCTACAAAAAAGACCCGAAAAGGCTGTATTTGTTAAATTTGGTGGAACAGTCAATGAAACAATGAAAGATGGTAAACTAATTCCTGAATATTATGGATATACTGAAGTTCAAGCAATTCCTTATGATATGGTTCTTAGCGGTTATGATAGCGATGGAGTTGCAGTACTTAGGTTGTGGGAAGCCAAAAGTGTTAATCAATTCGACCTTAACAGTTTTAGTCAAGGTGCATATGTTCAAGCAGTGGCAGAAGCAAGCAAAATAGAGATGATTAGTAAGGTTCTTTATCCTGCTGATGACCACGCAGAAGGCAAAATACTAAGACTAGAACAACAATATTTTCTTGTGTCTTCGGCACTTCAAAATATTGTTGCAACTCACTTAAAAAGATATAAAAATTTAAAGACCTTGCCCGATTTGGTAGCCATTCATATTAATGATACTCACCCAGCACTTAGTATTCCAGAACTTATGAGAATACTTATGGACGATTATGGTTTTGGTTGGGACGATGCTTGGAATATTGTTATAAAAACTATAGGTTATACTAATCATACAGTCCTTATGGAAGCATTAGAGAAATGGGACGAGAATTTGTTTAGAACAACACTACCTAGAATTTATCAGATTGTTAAAGAAATTAATAGAAGATTTACTAAGGATTTGTTTGATAATCGTAGCGAAGATTTTGACCTACAAACTATTGAAAAGATGTCAATCGTGAGTGGTGGTCAGGTTAGAATGGCTAACCTGTCGGTTGTTGGAAGTTATAAGGTCAATGGTGTTAGTAAACTACATAGTGAAATAATCAAGAATGATTTATTTAAACCTTTTAGTAAATTATATCCTAATAAATTTACTAATGTAACTAACGGAATTGCACATAGGCGATGGTTATGTCAATCTAATGAGAATTTAGATAAATTATTAACCGATTGCATAGGAAATAGTTACTATTATAATCCGAACGACTTAACTAAATTACTTGAGTTTACCGAAGATAAATCTGTTCTAAATAAACTATCCAAAATTAAACAAAAAAATAAGAAAGAATTTGCGGAGTATCTAAAGAAAACTCAAGGGGTAGAGATTGACCCAAGTTTTAGATTTGATGTTCACGTTAAAAGAATTCACGAGTATAAAAGGCAATTATTAAATGTTCTAAAAATAATACATTTATATTCCGAGTTGCTTAAAGACCCAGATAAAAATGTAACGCCTCAAGTATTCTTCTTTGGTGGCAAAAGTGCTCCTAAATATTATATGGCAAAACGAATTATTAAACTTATTTGCAAATTGTCTAAAGAAATTGACAATAACCCTTCGGTTTCTGCCAAATTAAGAGTGGTTTTCCTAGAAAATTATAATGTTAGTTTGGCGGAGAAAATTATTCCTGCTACTGAGGTAAGCGAGCAAATAAGTCTTGCGGGTAAGGAAGCAAGTGGTACTGGAAATATGAAATTTATGATAAATGGAGCGTTGACTCTTGGAACTTTTGATGGTGCTAATGTAGAGATGAGTGAATGTGTGGGCAAAGATAATATATTTATATTTGGACTTACAAGTGAAGAGGTCGATGACGAATGGAAAAAGGGATATAATCCTAAATCAATTTATGAAAGTAATCCTATTGTTAGGAATATTATTGATATGTTAAGAGTTGGTTTTGATGGAGAGAGTTTTGCAGATATTGCTAATTACTTAATAGAGGGTAATAGACCCGACCCTTATATGTGTTTAATCGACTTAGATAGTTATCTAAAAGAACACGAGTATATGGATAATGTTTATAAAGACCCTGCGCTTTGGAACAAAATGAGTCTTATAAATATTGCCAAGTCTGGTTTCTTTGCTGCAGATAGAAGCATTAAAGAATATGCCGACAAAATTTGGCGATTGAAACCTGTTAAATAACTTTAATGTAATATAGAAAAAGTAAAAGACATTTAAAACAAAAATTTTAACTGAAATCTTAAAAAAGATAAATAAATTTACCTTGCACAATTTGGAGGGAAAATGATAGATTTTATATTTAATCCAATTAAAGATAAATCACCCAAGGGTGCGGTTATACTTAATACCGAAGTGAAATATACTCTTAGGGTAAGTAAATTTGTAAATACTGACAATGCTTATTTTGTTATGCATAAAGATGGTGAAAATTCAATAAGATATGCTATGACAAGAGAATATGTTGATGAGAAATATATTCACTTCACTTTTACTTGCAAATTTACTGAAGAAGGGTTCTTCTGGTATCATTTTGAGATTGAACAAGGTGATAATACTCTTAAACTTATTAGAAGCGATAATTTAGATGCTATAGAATGTAGAGCAGATAGCGATTATCTTCAACTCGTTATTAAGAACGAATCAAATGCAGATAGTTCTTTCCGTAAAGGAATTATTTATCATATTTTTGTTGATAGATTTAATAAAGTGGGTGAAGTTAAACCAAGAAGTGGTTTAAAACTTATTAAAGATTGGGATACCCCAGTAGAGCCTGAATTTAACGAAAATGGCGAAAGGGTTAATGTTAATTGTTATGGTGGTAATTTTGCCGGAATTATAGATAAACTCCCATATCTTAAAGAACTTAATGTTGGAACTATTTATCTATCTCCAATTTTTGAAGCAAACTCAAGTCATAAATATGATGTTGCCGATTATTCTAAAGTAGATAGTATGTTTGGAAGTTCGGAAGATTTATTAGAACTTATTAAGAAAGCAAAAAAACTTGGCATTAAAATAATCATAGATGGTGTATTTAATCATACGGGTAGCGATAGTGTATATTTCAATAAAGATGGTAGGTACAAAACTATAGGTGCATATCAGAGTCCTAACTCTAAGTATTATTCTTGGTACGACTTTAATAACTATCCTAATGACTATAGTTGTTGGTGGGGAGTAAAAACTTTACCACAAACCAGAGAAGATAGTGGATTTTTTGATTATATTGCAGGCAAAAATGGTATTATAGAAAAATATATGTCAATGGGACTCGGCGGAATGAGGCTAGATGTTGTTGATGAACTTACTAATAATTTCATTCACGCAATTTGCAATGCAATAAGAAACATTGCACCAAAAGCATTAGTTGTTGGCGAAGTTTGGGAAGATGCCTCAAGTAAAATATCGTATGACGAAAGAAAAGAGTATTTCTTGGGTGGAAATCTAGACAGTGTAACTAACTATCCAATGAAAAATGCTATTCTTGATTTTGTAAAAACTGGCAATGTAAAAAACTTTGTTAATACAACTAATCTTATACTTGACCAATATCCTAAGAGTGTTCAGAATAATCTTATGAATATTCTTGATACTCACGACACAATTAGAGCCCTTACATATTTAGGTGCGGATTTTAATAATCCCTATTATTCTGAGAATGGTAATTATGTTTTGTCTAAAGATGAAAGGGAGAAGGGTATTAAACTTTTAAAACTTGCTAGTATTATTCAATATACAATTATGGGTATTCCTGCGGTTTTCTATGGTGATGAAGTGGGAATTGAGGGAATGAAAGACCCATATTGTAGAACTCCTTATCCTTGGGGAAAAGAAAATACTGAACTACTTGAATGGTACAAGATGCTTGGCAACCTTAGAAACAACAAGGTTCTTGATGATGGTGATATGAATATTAAATATGCCGAAAATGGCATACTAATTTATGAAAGGGTAAAAAAGGACAACAAAATTATTATTGTGGTTAATAGAAGCGGTAGCGATTTTGAATTTGTGCTTGAAAGAAGTATGTGTAATTTCTTTACTGGCGAATATGTAAGTGGCAAATTAATTGTAGAGAATGATAATGCACTTATTCTATGCTAATAATCTTTAATTATAATTTTAATTATATGTAAAAAACAACTAGTTTATCGACTAGTTGCTTTTTTATTTGATTATTTAGTATCAAGAATTTTTGAATTACATTGCTTCTCTAAATAGTCTTACGAAGTCTTCCTTGGTAACTTCTCTTGGATTACCAGGTTTGCAAGGGTCCTGCATTGCTTTCTCAGCAAGCATCTCTATGTCTTCTTCTTTGCAACCGGTATCTCTTACTCTCTGGGTAACACCGACGGATTTAGATAATTCTTCAATCATCCATACAAAAGTATTAATAACATCTTGGTCATTTAAGTGTCTTGCATCTGGTCTGCCAATATGACAAAGAATTTCTCTAAATCTATCAGCACAAACCGCACCATTAAATCTCATAACAGTAGGAAGTAGAATGGCATTAGCAATTCCGTGAGGAGTATCATAAACAGCGCCTAATTGATGTGCCATAGAATGAACAATTCCAAGTCCTACATTAGAAAATCCCATACCTGCAATATATTGTGCCAAAGCCATATTTTCTATAGCCTTAGGGTCTTTATTGTTCACAGCATTAGCAAGATTTTCAAAGATTAACTCTATTGCTCTTAGATGAAACATATCTGACATAGTGTTATGTCCTTTAGTTATATATCCTTCAACAGCGTGTGTAAGGGCATCTAAACCAGTTGCTGCAGCAGTTCCCTTTGGTAAGGTTTCCATTAGTTCACTATCTACAATAGATAGAACAGGAATGTCGTGAGGGTCTACACATACCATTTTAATTTTTCTAGCTTCGTCTGTAATTACATAGTTGATTGTAACTTCAGCAGCAGTGCCGTGAGTAGTTGGTAGTGCAATTAAAGGTAGGCCTTTATTTTTAGTATTTGATAGACCATTAAGAGATACTAAATCTGCTCTTTCTGGGTTGGTCATTACTATGGAAATTCCCTTAGCGGTATCTATAACCGAACCACCACCAACTGCAACAATTACATCTGCCTTTGCAGTTGTGCAGGCTTTAACACCATCTAGAACATTTTTGATTGTTGGATTTGGTTTGATATCAGAATAAGTCTTATATGAAATTTTTGCTTTTAATAATAAGTCTGTTACTTTGCTAGCAACACCACAATCTATTAAAGATTTGTCTGTAACAAATAAAACTTTTTTAAAACCTCTGGACTTTATTTCATTAACAAGTTCGGCTCTACTTCCTCTTCCAAAATATGAGGTTTCGTTTAAAACAAATTTTTCTGCCATTTTTTATTCTCCTATTAAAAAATATTTTAGAAAGTATAACAATAATTTTAAATGTTGTAAAGCGATAAATAAAATCTCTATATAATAACAAAGTTTAAAATAATTAAACTGACAATAAATATTTTTCTTTTGGTTGGAGTTGTTTGTGAATTTTTATAGTTAAAATATTAAATCTTTAACATTTTTTCTAAAAATAATTAGAAATTGTTTTAACTTATTGACCCATTTGTTCTTTTATGCTATTATATAAATGTTGAATTTTCAACAAGTCACATAACATAAAACATTTTAGTAAATCATATGTATATATGAAAATTCTATCAGGGAGAAGATAATGGCTGTTAAGATTATAATTGATTCTGCATCGGATATAAGTGAGAAAGAAGCAAAAGAATTGGGAGTAATAATGGTTCCAATGACAATCACTTTTGGCAAAGAGGAATATTTAGATGGAGTAAATTTATTACCTAAAGATTTTTATGAGAAATTAATTGAAACTAATATATTCCCTAAAACTAGCCAAATTAACGAATATACTTGGGCGCAGGTGTTTAAAGAACATACTGCTAATGGTGATGATTTGGTTGTAATTACTTTGTCTTCTAAATTGTCTGGAACATATAATAGTGCTGTCAAAGCAAGCGAGAATTACAAAGATAAGGTATATGTTGTAGACAGCCTTAATGCCGCAGTTGGCGAGAGATTATTATGTAATTATGCTTTAAGACTTGTTAACTTAGGGAAAAGTGCTAAACAAGTTGCTGAGATGCTTAACGAAAAGAAGACAAAAATTAATTTTATAGCAATGCTGGGAACTTTGGATTATCTTAAGAAAGGTGGTAGAATATCTGCTACAGTTGCATTTGCTGGAAAATTATTATCTATTAAGCCAGTTGTGTCTATTGTTGATGGTAAGGTTAAGTTAATTGGTAAGGCAATAGGCTCTAAAAATGGTAGTAATTTATTAAATAAATTTATAAAGGAAAGAGGTGGCATAGATTTTAGTATGCCTTATGGAGTTATTTGGTCGGGACTAGATAATTCGTTACTAAAGAAATATGTGGCGGATAGTTCATATTTATGGGAAAAGAACACGAGCAAAATTCCAGAATATATGTTGGGAGGAACTATTGGAACGCATATCGGGCCGGGCGGAATAGGAGTTGCATACTTTGAAAAATAAATATTGTTAAGATATTCGTGTAAATAACTTAAAATAAAAAGAATTCTAGAACAAAGAATTGTAACTAATTAGCCTAGTTTCACATTTTTTAAATTAAAAAAAGACAATCATAAGTTACATAAATGATTGTCTTTTTTTTGTAAAATATAACCCCCAGATAGTTATTTTAGTTTATAAAATCTGAAATTTTATTAAAAGTAATTAGTATATTTTGTGTGTTAATGTCTATCGCCAATTAATGTGATTAGCATCACAAAAGCCAATACTTGGCTTACACACTTCTGAAATTGTCGTCTGTTTATATCAAATGCCACCTATCGGTGTCGCTTGTATAAACTTCTATATTATTTACTATGTGATGTTAATTTGTTTACATTAAAATTTAAGTTTTGTTTACACAAAACCAAGTAAAAACTAATGTTTTTCCTTTATCAGTGTTTGAATTAACATAAGTTATCCGAAAATATTGCCTTGCACTGCTTTTGTCTAACTTCAGATAACAAATTACTATAAATAAAAAAATGGTGACCCCGCCGGGACTCGAACCCAGAACAAAGCCTTAGGAGGGCTCCGTAATATCCAGTTTTACTACGAGGTCATAAATTATTTTGATTTTATTAAGTTTGTAGTTAAGGCTAATAAGTATATTAGCCTTTGTTGTTTTCTACAATCTTTTAAAATTTTACTATATTTATTTTAATAAATCAAGTATATTCGTGCCTATGTGTCTCTCTATTTTCAATTCCCCAATAATAGTGATTAGAGAATATACATTGAACTATGTGCAGGAGTTGAGCACTGTTTCCGTGCTCAGTTTGTCGTTAACAAAACGTGAACTAGACTTATTAGTGACAATTCTTTGTTTTAGAAGTCTATTACTTGCAGTGCTAGTGGGTGATATATTGTTAGTTAACTTTAAATGAAGAGTTGTTTGCTGAAAAATTTTAGAAGTTATTATTGTTGGTTATTTGGATGCAACATTTAATTCTTCGGATTTCTTCGTGGATTTATTTTTTGTATTCCGTTTGTTTTGTTTTGTGTTGTTTTGTAAATTTTGTTCGTTTTTTTGTGTATCCAAGTTGGTTTTGTCTAAGGAATTATCTTTGTTGTCCAAACTCTTCAAAATTTCTTCTGTATCTTTTTCAGCATTGGCGACAAGTACTAGCGATATGCAAATAATAAATATATCCATTGTAGGGCATTGGTCGGTAATTCCGGATAAACCTATAGCTAAAACGTGAAGCAAGTTCATAAATTTAAATTCGTTAAATTTAGTAAGCAATATTTGATATTTTTTTATATAGTAATATAGTATCAATAAAGAACCAACTATTCCTAGAGAGGTTAGATATTGTATAACTGAATTATGAGCAAGAATAATACTATCTGTAGAGATAAGTCCGGGAACTGGGTCTTTACTCGTAAAGCCAACTCCAAAAATTGGATTATGTATAAACTTATCTAAACACCAAGGCCAAAGTGTGTTTCTGCCATTTCCGCTTAAACCTAGGTTAGTGTAATGACTAAGCAATTTAGATATTGATTCAAATCGAAAAATACAAACTATGCCAAGTATAAAAATTCCCAGTATGCCGATAAAAAAGAAAATTAGTTTGTTTTGTGATTTTACAAATATATATAAAATACATATAAGCATTAAAATAAAACAAATGAGTGTACCCATTCTAGAATAGGTAAAGTAAGTACAAATTGCAAATATCATACCAGCAAGAGTAAGTAGATAATCGCATTTGTTTTTTAGAGCAAAATGGAAAGTAGAAATCATTGCTAGAATAAAATAAATTGCGACAACATTAATATTTTGCAGTCCAATCCAAATAACATTTTTAGCAAGGATTGCAGAACTAAAAGGTTCATCTACCATTGCATAACTTATAAGTAATTGAATAGAAAGTATTATGCCAATAGAAATAAATAATACATTAAGATAAGTTTTTAAATTATGAGTAAAGTTGATGGCTAACCAATATATTAGATAACTTGCACTTGTCATTGCAATAATAATTATAAAGTTCAGAAGATTAAAATAATTCCATAAGCCACCGATTAAATAGGCAATCAAAGAAATAACAAAGCCCCAAAATAGTTTACCTTTCTTTACAGGCGTTTTTTTAATGGCTAATTGTCTAATTAAAAAAACGATTACACCTATTAGGAAAAAGCAAATTGAAACTCCGAGAATAATATAATCTATAAATCCTTCTATTTGATTAATAAAAAAAGGTACAGAAAAAACTACAGGACATATATTTCTAACATCATCACAAAATATTAAAAGAAGGCCAACATAAATGCAAAGAAGAGGAACTGTAATAAAATCTAATTTACAGACCCAACCAAAGAAGCCAATAGTAAGTAGAATTGGCATCCAAATATAATTTGATAATGTATTTTTAAGTTTTGTCATAATTTCCTAAATATTTTTAGTTAGTTTTTTTATTTGGATTTTCGTTTTTTGAATTAATTAATCTTGTGTAATCTTTAAGAGCTCTTGAAACAGCATCGTCCCAAGTAAGATATAAATCTTTAAACGCTTTTTCACAAACATTTTTATATTTTGTTTCGTCTTTAAAAATATCTATTATTGTATTTGCGTAATCTTCCTCGGAATTTTTAGATAAATAACCATTGACATTATGGTTAACAGCATCAGCCGTTGCAGCTTCCTCTAAGAAAAGTGTCGGTGTCTTTTGGCTTGACGCTTCAATCTGAACAAGAGAACTACAATCATATAATGATGGAAATAAAAACAAGTCTGCAAGTGAATATAACTTAGATATCTCTTTGCGATTTGTAATTTTGCCAAGAATTAAAATGTCTTTTTTTAGATGTAACTCTTTAATTAAATTTTTTAATTTTAATTCATCGGGTCCAGTACCTACAAAAAGCATTTTAAATTTAAGACCTTTTTCTTTGACTAATTTAAGACTTTTAACAATAAATAAAATATTTTTTAAAACGGTAAGTCTGCCTACAAATAAAAAAACTTTTTCATCACTATTTATTTTATACTTTTCTTTAAGTTCGCTTATAAAACTCGTGTCACTTAAATATTTAAGGTCAGTTCCGTTATTGTGGACCTGAGGCAAGGCTTTGGCACCATACTCATTAAAATAAATCTCTGAAACATTTCGATTTACTGCCCAACATTCGTCACAATTATTAAATACTTTCATAATTTTTTTTAGTAGAATATTAGATAACCATTTCCAGTTGTGAGTTTCCTTGAGAAAATCTTTTTTGTATTGACTATGCATTGTTGCAGCAACGGGTATATGATGCATTTTAGCGTATTGCATACCTATTTTACCCACTCCGAATGGTGAGTGAATATGAATTATATCTAAGTTAGAATTTTCAATTTGCTTTTTAAATTTGCGACTTAAATTTGGCAAAGGCAAATCGTAATCTAATCCATATACTGGAAACATTGGACATCTGACCACTTTATAAGGTAATGAGCTATCGTCAAAATTTTTTCTGGTTTTTGTTGTAAAAACTGTGACATCAGCAATTTCGTTTAATCTTCTTGCATAGTTGTCTACAACCATTATAACACCATCAACCATGGGGAAAAATGTATCAATAAAGAAACCAATTTTTAATTTTTTAGTTTCTTCATTTGAAACTGAAATTTTATTCATAAATAATCCTTTTTTATTCATAATAGTCCATATTTTTAAAATTTCTAAAATGAATTAATTGTATTTTAACATAGATAAAATTTTATGGCAAATATAGTAAAATGAAAAAATGAAGATATTTTAATTTCTTTACAAAAGAATAGTAATATTGTAAAATATTGATTATGATATATTTGTAATCAATACTCAGGAGATAAATATGAAAGACTATGGGGACGAAAGACTAAAGAGAATGATAGAACACAGACCAGTTGCTCCTAAAAGGGCTGTGGTTACTGGTGGTATGCCTTATGGAAATAAAGATTTGCATTATGGACACGTACTAGGAATGTTTCTTTATGCTGACTTTATGGCGAGGTTTCTAAGGGATAGAATTGGCAAAGATAATGTAATTTTTGTGTCTGGTACTGATTGCTATGGCTCACCTGCTATGGAAACATTGCGAAAAAAACAAAGCGAGGGTTACACTGGAACTATGCAAGATATGGTTCTTGAGTATCATAATAGACAAAAAGCCGACCTTGATAAATTCCAAATTTCCTTAGATTTTTTTGGTGCAAGTGCGGTAGGTGAGGCTGTGCCTTTTCATAATCAAACAAGTGCGGAAATATTTAATAAATTATACGATAATGGATATTTGAAAAAGATGTCCACTTTGCAATTCTATGATGAAAGTAAAGGTGTATTTCTAAATGGTAGACAAGTTATAGGAAAATGTCCTTATGAAAATTGTGCAAGCGAGAAGGGTTATGCGGACGAGTGTGACCTTGGTCACCAATACCAGCCTAAAGAACTTATTGACCCAGTTAGTACATTAAGTGGAGAAAGACCAGTTCTTAAAGAAATTGGTAACTGGTATTTTGATTTGCCAAGATGTTTAGACCTACTTAATGAATGGGTGGAAAGACTTACTAAAACAGAAGCACGACCATTTTTCTTAAAAGAGATTAAAGAGTTCTTTAAAAAACCAGAAATCTATATTAAAAAAGACCAAATGGAAAAGTTTGAAGAGATTGGGTTTTTGCTTCCAACTCACGAACTTAGAGAGGAAAAGAGCAAAGCATCTTTTGTACTAGTATTTGACAAATTAGAAGATAGAGAATTTGCTTGTGAGATGCTTAGTGATAATGGAATTAGGTATAGAACGGGTAAAACATTAACACCTTTCAGACTAAGTGGAAATATCTCTTGGGGAGTTCCTCTTCCAGATAAAGATGGATTTAAAGATTTAACATTCTATGTTTGGCCGGAGAGTTTGTGGGCACCAATTAGTTTTACTAAAACATACTTAAATTCTTTAGGCAGATTGGACGATTGGAAAAAGTATTGGTGTAGCAAAGATAGTTATATTTACCAAGTTTTGGGCGAAGATAATATGTATTTTTATGGTCCAGTACAACACGCAATGTGGCTATGCACTCAAGGTAAAAATCCTACACTAGATATTCCAGAAGGCGAACTTAATATGTCGCACTTAATTGTTAATAAACACTCTTTGTTCCTTGGCAACAAGGCAAGTAGTTCGGGAAATATAAAACCACCTAAGCCAAATGAATTATTAGAGTATTATTCGGTTGAACAATTACGAATGCATTTCTTAGGTTTAAGTGTTGGAACTAATTCTTCTTCGTTTACTCCTAAACCTTTTGATCCAGATGCCAAACCTGAAGATATTGATCCTGTAACTAAAGATGGAAATCTATTAACTAATGTTTATAATAGAATACTGCGAACATTATTTTATACTTGGCAAAGCAGGTTTGATGGCGTGGTACCAGAAAGAAAAATCTCTGAAAATATTTTAAAAGATGCTACTCTAACTATTCTCAAGTACGAAAAACTAATGTTTGATAATAAATTCCATATGGTTATGTATGAACTAGATAGTTATATTAGAAACATAAATAAATATTGGGTGGCAAACATTAAAACTTGCGAAGAAGATAATGAGAAACTATCTCAATTAATTGCTGATACCCTTCATATGTGCAAAGTTGCAATGGTTCTATTGCACCCAGTATCTCCTGTGAATATTGAAAAACTTGCTGAAGATTTGAAGGTTAATAAAAATATATTTAGTTGGGAAACAATTAACAATCCAATATATGATTTTGTAGATGATAGAAACAACTATAGACCTAAATTTATTGAAGCAAGATATGATTTCTTTAGTAAGCCAGCCTGTCAATTTGAATAAAATACATTGTATTTTTGTACTAAATTAAAATTATTTGGCAAAACCTTAAGTAAGATTAAGAAAAAGACTTGAGAACACCCAAGTCTTTTTCTTATGAAACATTTGGATAGAATTGGAAAATAATATAGGTATAATTATATTGGTTTTATCTCAAAATAAAATAAATAAAAATGGAGGTAAGACGAATGGACGCAAATCTAAAGAAGGTTCTACTAAATATGACATATTATACTTTAATAGGGACAATGATAGCATTTGAAGTTTTCTTTATGATTACTCTTGCTGGCGCTACTATGGCTATGTGGGAAAAAGTTGTATATTATATTTTGTCTGGATTACTTGTAGCAGTTGTTATTTATGATATTGTATGTACTTGTATGAATAGACAAAAATATATTTCGGGATTTATACTTTATGTTATTACTATTGCAGTAGTAGTGATTAGCCTTATAGTTATGGCAATTAATTCTGCAAACGGTAGATTGCTTATAGATATAAGTGAAAGATTTTTTAGAATTATTCTATTTAGTTATTTAATCAATGCTTTAGCAGTTCTAATTTATTGTACTGGCGAAAAGTTGATTGTTGTTGCAGACAATAGAATTAAGAAATAAGTAATATTATTATAAGATATATTGCAACGAGCAAGAAAAAATTGCTCGTTGCTTTTATGTTCAGGGACAAGTTAAGAGAAAAGAGGCACAGTTATGCAATCTTTTGTAGAGTAACAGTTTCGACGTTGTAACATAGTAACATTTTGGAATTTTAATAATGATTTGGTTTGTAAAAAAATACCCTCAAATGAATGAGAGTATTTTTGTTATTAATTTGTAGTAAATTTTTATAATACAAAAAGTACTGCAAGTAAAATAATTTGTGCGGCATAATAAAGTGTATGGTTAATAGCAATATATGGTTTGCTTGCAATCTTACCACCAAAGTATTGGCAAGATAGTACAATGTCTGACAATAAAAATAACATTAGACCAATAGCGGTTAGCCATAAGCCTCCGCCTACAATGGCTAAAACAAAGGTATATGCTAGAGCAAAACTAAGAATGAATGTATATACTATTGTTTGAACTAGGTAATTACCGAAGTCTAAGCCCATTTTCTTTCCAGATAAAGTTGTTAATATTGTTAATAGGATTGCAACTCCACTAGCGACTAATATTGGCATAAGTAAATTAGTATCACTTGCAAATATAGTGAACGCACCAATGTAGCAACAATGTCCTAAGAAAAAAGATGCCATACCCATATTTAGATAAGTTCTGTCATTATCTGGATAGATAACTTTAAGGTCAAGAACCATATCTCCAATCATACCTAGAAGTAATCCAACAACTATAAGTATTCCTACCCAAGCATTTGAATTGCTTAAACCCAAAGCAATAATTCCTGATACTACAAAGCCGAGTGAGGCAAGTGTTTTAAGAACAAATGCAATAAAACTACCTTTAATTGTTCTAACCACTATGAATATTATTGCAAGTATAGAACATACGACAATAAGCGATATTTCAAGTGCTGACATAATTTTATTTCCCCCTTTTTGTTTTTACATTTAAATTTTAAAATTTTGAGGGGAGTATTGTCAAGTAAAGATATACAATATTAATTCTAACTTGTGTTTAATTAGAAAAAGGACAATACAACTAGGATTGTGGATAAGGCGATAAGATAATATGAGAAGTATATAAGTTTATTCTTGTTAACAAGATTTGTCATAAGTTTAATACATAATATTCCAATAATTGTGCATATAAGCATAGCAACGAGTAATGCAAAAATATTTATATTAAAGGTGCCTAAATTATCATCAAATATTTCCATTAAAAAACTTGCTATAATTATAGGAATAGATATAAGAAAACTGTATCTTGTTGTATCTTCTGCTTTACACATTCGCCCTACTGCAATAGTGCTACCACTTCTACTAATTCCAGGAATACAAGCGATGCCTTGAGTGAGTCCAATAATGATTGCTTGCTTATAACTAACTCCGATATTGGTGATAGTTGTGTCGATTTTACGCATGGTTTCTGACTTAAAATATGTAGTTCTTGACAATAATTGATTTTTTTCTGACAAATAATCACTAATACATAACAAGACGGCGGTTATTAAAAAGAACGCAAAAATATATTCACCACTGAAAGTTTTGTCTATAATTGGTTTTAAAATTAGTACCACCAAACAAGTACATAAAGTAGTTACAATTATCTTTCTATTTGTTGGACAAAGCGGGTGCTTTATTAATTGTATAATTTCTTTCCTATAATATATAAGCACAGATAGAAGTGTTGCAATATGTAAAAGTATGCTAAGTAGTTTAACATTATTGTCAATGCCGAAAAAATTATAAAGAAGCACCAAATGCCCGCTACTGCTAATCGGCAAAAATTCGGTTAGTCCTTGAATTGTGGCAAGTAGTAATAGTATCCAAAAATTCATTATCTCCCTCCTTTAAAGCATATATGCCACGCAATACTGCGTTACTGCCGATTATTTAGACTGGTCATTTATATTAATAAACTCCCAGCCTAAACAACTCGTCGAGCCTTGTCTTGCTTGCATCTATGCTTTAAAGGGAGCAAGAGAAAGCAAGTGCTACGCAATACTGCGTTACTGTCGATTATTTAGACTAGTCATTTATACTAATAAACTCCCAGCCTAAATACTCGTCGAGCCTTGTCTTGCTTGCATCTATGATTTAAAGAAAAACAACTTATGTTACTAGTAGATTAAATTGTCTGGCATAATGCAAGAAATAGTATTAATACCTATTCTATGTGTGAAGATTTAATAATATTTCTATTAAGTAATTAAAAAAGACTATCTTTAAAATTTTTTTTGTGTTACAATACATAAGATTTTAATTAGGAGATAAAAATGAAAGTAGGAATTGTTGGTCTACCAAATGTTGGCAAGAGTACTTTATTTAATGCATTAACTAAACAAAATATACCAAGTGAGAATTATCCTTTCTGTACTATAGAGCCTAATATGGCTATAGTTGGAGTTCCAGATAATAGATTAGATGTTCTAGGCAAAATGTACAATACTAAGAAAATCACCCCAGCAATATTGGAAGTTGTGGATATTGCAGGACTTGTAAAAGGTGCTTCTAAAGGAGAGGGACTTGGCAATAAGTTCCTAAGTCATATAAGAGAAGTTGACGCAATTATTCACGTAGTTAGATGTTTTGAGAATTCTAAGATTATTCACGTGGAGGGGTCGATTGACCCAGTAAGAGATGTGGAAGAAATTAACTTAGAATTAATCTTAAGTGATTTGGAGAGTGTTACTAAAAGACTTGAGAAATCTCAGAAATCACTTAGAAATGGTGATAAGAAATTAATTGCTGAGGTGGACTTGCTTAACAAATTAAAAGGTGTACTTGAAGGTGAGAAGCCTGTTAGAAGTTATCCAGCAAGTGAAGAGGAAAAGGAACTAATTAAAGGGTTCTTCTTAATTACAAGCAAGCCGGTAATATATTGTGCTAATATTTCGGAAATTTCGACAACTAATGCAAACGAAAGTGAGAATGTTAATAAACTTAAAAGTTTAGCTGAGAAAGAAAATTCAGAGGTTATCGTTGTTTCTGCGAAAATGGAAGAAGAATTATGCCTGCTTGATGACGACGAAAAGGAATTATTTAAAGAAGAACTAGGAATTACAAGTTTTGGTCTTGATAAACTTGTAGTTGCTGGATACAAAGCGCTTGGACTTATATCTTATTTAACCGCAGGAGAACAAGAGTGTAGGGCTTGGACGATTGTAAACGGTACCAAAGCACCTCAAGCAGCAGGTAAAATCCATACCGATTTTGAAAAAGGTTTCATTAAAGCGGAAGTAGTGTCTTACGAAGAACTTGTAGAACTTGGTAGTTATAATCTTGCAAAAGAAAAAGGTCTTGTGCGAATTGAGGGCAAAGATTATGTGGTGAAAGATGGGGATGTGGTTTATTTCCGCTTCAACGTCTGATTTTCATTTATATACTTCGTCTAACTTCGTTTCTGCTTGAGTTATATAGACTAGTCATTTATAGATAATAAACTCCTAGCCTATATAATCAAGCGAGCCTTGTTATACTCGTATCTAAATGAAAATTAGTTGATATAACGACTGAGGCTTATCGCGATTGCCGAGCCTTGTCTTGCTAGAAACTAATCAATCAGAAAGTGGATATAAGTTATATTCGGTATTTAAATGATTATTTGGTATTACGACCGAATGGTTGAAAGTGTTATATGAAAAATCAGTCGATATAATGACTGAAAGAAATTGATTATTATCGATATAAATGAAAATTTTAGTAATATGTTTTTCTAATGAGCGGTTAGTAAAATAAAAAGCCGAGTGGTGAATTTTATTATGGAAGAAAAAGAGAATTTATTTAAGTGTCCTAATGACTTAAAAGTTAAGATTAGTAAAGATAACGGAGAGTTAGTATTAGACGAGAGTTGTTGTACTAATTTATCTATAATTGTTAAAAATACAGGTGAAATTGCAACAAGTTTCTTTGGTGCTCATAACCCTGCAATGTTGAAAGTTTTAGACAAAACTTTAAAAAGTTATTTTAAGTCAATAAAAAAGACTTTAAGAGCCGAATACAAACGGGCAGATAACGAAGAAATTACCGTAATTAAAAATGGTAAAGAAACTAACTCTAAAGAAATTGAAAAGGCGCTTGAAAAAGAGGTTGATGTAAAAATCAAATATGAATTTGAAAGTTTAAAAGAGATTGAAGAGCATAATAAATTGGCTAAAAATAACATTACAAATAAAGAGGTTGGTAAAACATATAAGTCAAATGGTACCCCAAAACAAAACAAGAGCAAGATTAAAAATAGTAAAAAGACAAATAATTAATGTTATAATAACATTAATTTTTTCTTAAAAAATTGTCTTGTTATGTTGAATTTTTGAAAAAGTTATGTTAGGATAATAATAAGATAGGATAAAGCGGGGTGGGCATTATGGAAACTCAGAATCTAGAAACAGAAAAACAAAAAGGAAAATTCTATGTATTTTTAGATGTAGATGGTGTTTTGTGGGACTGGAAATGGAGACTATCAGAAATTAAAAGTGGCAAGATTGATAGGATTAAACAAGGTGGTTTACCTTCTCACTTTAAGCCAGAAAGTGTAGAGGCACTAAATAAACTTCTAAATTATTTAGATGGTTTTTATGATGTTCAGTTGGTCCTTTCTTCGGCTTGGCGTGCATTAAATATAGATTATGTAAAAAAAGTATTTGTTAAGAATGGTATTTCTTCTAAATATGTAGAGAATATAGATAAAACACCTTTTGCCGATATGGGTGGAAGAGGTTTTTCTAAGACTGAATTAAGGCCAAGAGGACAAGAAATAATGAAATACTTAGAGGGACAACCTCAATCAGAACCTTCATTAATTGTGCTAGATAATAATTGTTTCGATTTTGACAAATACCCTAAATTATTTTTTAATTTTATAAAAACAGACGGCAATAAAGACTCTCTTAATCCAAAACAAATTGATGCGTGGATAAAGAGAAATATTTATGAGAGAATTAAAGGAATTAATAAGAAAAGCACTACTGCAAATCCAGTACACGATGATTATTCTGATGATGAGTTCTATGCTTAACAAAAAAAATGAAGTAATTAAAACAAAATTACTTCATTTTTTTGTATAAAGTTGTTTTTATACTGATAATGTTTCTGCCAAATTATGTAAAATATAAAATTACAATTAAATTATTAATAAAAATATTTTCCTATTAATCATTAGATGGTTCTTTCAGTTGGTACATAAATCATTCTTTTTTTCCATAACCAGGGGGTTTGGAACTGTTTTCCGCATAAAGCACTTATCATCATAGGAATTATTGTCAAAGCACATGCGCCGACTAGTACAGCACCTAAAATTGCTCCAATCATTGAAATGGTTGCTACTACTCCTACTATTTCTACCCAATTAGGTAATAGAAAATATTGAGCAATTAATATCCCACCTAATATTTCCATTAAATTTAATTCAAGACCCTCGTTTGCGTGAATTCTTACGAAACGATTTTTTCTCTTAAATAATAATGGAATAAAGAATAATAGGTATGCTAGCCAAGCAATCTTTCTGCCAGAAGCGATTTCGGATTCATCTAAATCAATATATCCAGAATTTTTCTTTGTCTTTCTTTCGCGTTTTTTATCGTCGTTTTTATTAGGTGTTGGTTGTTGAATAGTAATTGGTTGTTCGCTAGTCTGTTGCTCGCTAGGTTGTTGCATAGTTTCAGGAGTAAAGACACTATTATCTATCTTAGTACTATAGTCATTTTGAGATTCTGGCATAGTTGTGTTTGTGGTGGATATGTAATCTGGTTTATTTTGTTCCATAGTATTTGTCTCCTGTTCATTTTGTGTGTTTTGGGTTCTGACAACAACTCTATCAAGTAAAGTGTCTGACATTATAACTTCTGCTCCTGCAGAGGTTGGTTGATTACCTATATTATATGTGTTAGTTGGAGAGTCCTCATATAAATTAGATGTGCTTTGCTCAGGTTTATAAGTATTATAATCTTGATAATCAATATATTCTTCTTTGTATAATGGAGTAAACACAGTATTATCGGCTGGAGTAAAGGTACTAACAAGAGTTTCGTTGCCGTATTGTTCTCTAAGAGTTGCTTGTTTGATTTTCTCCTCGTTAACTTGTTTTAACTTATTAAGTTTTTTAATAACTTCTGGGTCGATTTTTAGAGTGTAATTGCTCTGGTCGACCGGTTTGCCTGTAATATTATCTACTATTGTGTAGTTTCTAGTGCTTACAGGGAAATCCTGAAGTGTCATAACATTATCTGTTTCCATTATTTCACCTTTTTAATTTTGCTTAATCTTAATTTGCTTCTTCTTCTAATGTTTTATTCTGAACTATGAATGTAACACTTCCTTCTGGTGTGGTGTCAGGAGTTGTAGACTCTTCTTTATTTTTGTCTTCTGTAGATGATGCCTCACTTACTATTCTATCAATGATATCCTTGATTTTTTCTTCGGTTAGATTTTTTTCAACAAATTCATCTACATATTTATAAACACTGCTTGTAATTTTTGTTTCTGAAATTTTTTCATAGATAGGGGTTCCAATTCCTGGTACTTGAGAAAGCAAACTGCATACTGCAAGTAAAGCAATAACTACTACTCCACCTCTAACGGCACCAAATACCATACCAAGAACTCTATTTATACCTGATAGAGCAGGGCTATTTTTAGTAATGCTTTCAAATATTTTAGAAAGAATATAAATTGCTAGTTTAACTATTAGGAATACGATAATTAAAGATATAATCCATACAACAAATTTTGCAACATCAGAGTTCTGAAGTTCTGTGCCAAATATTGTTATTGCACTACCACTAGTAGCCTCATCAATTTTAGTTAAAATTAGTTCTTCAAAATTAAATATTTTGTTAATAAAATTAGATACATATTTTGCTGTAAAAATAGAAACGGCAAGAGCAATTCCTGTTCCAAATAGGCTTAGAATACTATCAAAGAAACCTTTGGCAATTCCAACTATTGTACTAACAACTAAAATAAAAATTAGTAATCCGTCAATAATATAATTCCACATAACGATAAACTCCTTTGGTGCTAAGTGTTATTTATGATTTTGTTTAATACTAAGAACTAATCAAAATTAAGCCTTAGTAAATAAAAACACATAATAGTCATCAGTTTATATCAAATGCCACCAACGCGATACTTGCATAAACTTCCTATATTACAAATAATATATCATATGCGAAAATATTTGTCATTTAATGTTGAGAAGGTTTTTAAAATTTTTCATTTTGTTTTTTTATATCCATAATTTATCTAAATAAACTAGAAAAAGATATTTATGTGTTTTAAAAAGTTCATTTTAGTAAAAAATCTAGTAATTAAATGAAATTAAGTGGAGAGGATATGTTAAAAGAATATTCTAAAACTAGAGATGACTTAAAGAACTTTGCATACGAACTTATGCGAAATCTAAGAAAAGGATATTATCCCGTTTTTTTATGCGTCGGTAGTGATAAATTTGTTTGTGATAGTCTTGCTCCAATAGTGGCAGAATTGCTGAGAAAAAAATACAATATCAAGGCTTATGTTTATGGTGGACTGGATTATAATATTAATGCTAGCAATTTAGTACAAGCGGTTAATTATATTGAAACCGAACACCCTTATTCAAGCCTTGTTTTGATTGATGCAACACTTGGCAATAATGTTGGAAGTATAAGACTCACAAACGGCAGTTTTGCAGGGCTTGGACGCGAATTGCCAATAAAAAAAATAGGTCAAATTTCTATACTAGGAGTGGTTGGTAGAAAGGGTAAAAATTTCGACCTTAATTCCACTAGACTTAAAGTTGTAACCGACCTTGCTCAGTTTATATCACAAGGCTGTGCAATGGCGGTGTGGAAATTAAGTGAAAGTTTAAAATGACAAATTTTGCGGAAAATTTTTTATATTATAAAATTAAAAAGTATTAAAATTAAAATATAATCAAAAAAAAGTTGTTTTTTTGAATGGGTTTATGTTATCATATATTTGCTTAAAATTTAAGTGAATAAAGATTTAAAAGGTGTTAATCTATTTGATTAATGCTTGGAGGTAAGAAATTTGAAAAAGACGAGCAATAGACTTAGAACATTTGTCATAGTAGTTGCATTCTTAATAATTTTTGGCATAATGTTTTATTTTGCTGGTATGGGAGATACTGGCGAACTTGTAAATATGACACAAGTTCAGGATATGGTAAGGTATGGCTATTATACTACACCTGATATTGACGAAGAAGGTAACCCTACTGAGAAGAAAGTTGAAACTGGCTATGTAACTGATATTTATGTTTGTGGCGGAAATGGTTATATAAAAGTGAAAAATACTGGTGTGGAAGGTAGGGCTTTCCCTAAGTATGCCGATTATTATTTTACTTATAACAACACAACTGAAGATTTAAAATTTATTGAAGAATTTAACCAAATGGTTGATGCTGCCAAGAGGGGTGTTACCGAGTATGAACTTGAAGGCGGAGTTGTTATAAACATTTCTGATTATGCTACTTTATCTAAAATTGCATATAGCAAAGTTAATCCAACAACTAGTTTCTTTGAAACAGCACTTCCTTACATTATTATGTCAATTATTGTAATAATGATTGGATTTGTTTTATTTAAATTATTCTCTGGTAAAAATGGTGGCGCTAATGCATTTACTCGTAACAGAGCAAGAATGGTTGAGAAATGCAATGTTAAATTCTCAGATATTGCTGGTGCTGAAGAAGAGAAAGAAGAGACAAGAGAAATTGTTGAATTTCTTAAAGACCCAGCCAAGTTTAAAGCATTAGGTGCTAGAATACCTAAAGGAATATTACTAGTTGGTAATCCAGGAACGGGTAAAACACTTCTTGCTAAGGCCGTAGCAGGAGAAAGTAATGTTCCATTCTTCAGTATATCTGGTAGCGATTTTGTTGAACTTTATGTTGGTGTAGGTGCTAGTAGAGTAAGAGACTTATTTGAAAATGCTAAGAAAAATGCCCCTTGTATTGTATTTATTGATGAGATAGATGCTGTAGGTAGACAAAGAGGTGCTGGCCTTGGTGGCGGAAACGATGAAAGAGAACAAACACTTAACCAATTACTAGTTGAAATGGACGGATTTGATAGTAACTCGGGTATAATTATTCTTGCAGCAACTAATAGAGCAGATGTTCTTGACCCAGCACTATTAAGACCTGGTAGATTTGATAGACAGATTTATGTTAATGTCCCAGATGTTAAAGGTAGAGAAGGTATTATTAGAATACACGCAAAGAATAAACCTATTGAAGAGAGTGTGGACTTTAAAGATATTGCTAGACTAACTAGCGGATTTACAGGAGCAGATATTGAGAACTTCCTTAACGAAGCAGCAATACTTGCAGCAAGGGATAATAGACTTACAATTACAATGGAAGATTTAACAGAGGGTATTAATAAAGTTCTTATGGGACCTCAAAAGAAATCTAGACTTGTAACTGAGAATGATAAAAAGTTAACCGCTTATCACGAGAGTGGTCACGCAATTATTGCTAAATTTATGGAATGTGGAGATACTGTTCACGAAGTATCAATTATTCCAAGAGGAATGGCGGGTGGTTATACAAATATAAGACCAGCCGATGACGATAGTCATTATAGTTACAACAAACTTTGTAATAGAATTAGTATGATGATGGGTGGTAGAATTGCCGAAGAAATAGTATTTAAAGATATTACTGCGGGTGCAAGTTCCGATATTCAGAAAGCAACCGAACTTGCTAGAAAGATGGTTGCCGAATGGGGTATGAGTGAGAAACTTGGATTTATGAGTTTTGGTTCTAATAACGAGGTGTTTATTGGAAGAGATTATCAAGTTCAGAACCAATATAGTGATTCTACAGCCAAAATAATTGATGACGAAGTCAAAGCAATTCTTGATAAATGTTATACTAAAGCCAAGAAACTTCTTGAGAGTAAAAGAGATTTGTTAGATAGAATGTCTAATTTGCTTCTTGTGGAGGAAACAATTTATACAGAGGAAGTTGACGAATTAATCGCGGGAAAGAGTAGCGAAGAAATTTCTCAAAGACTTCACGAGAAGGCAGAGAAGAGAAAAGAAAAAGAGGACGAAATTCGCAAAGAACAAGAACTTATTAAACTTGAGAAAATGCAATCACTTAAAATTAAAGCCGCAGAAGCATTGAAAGAAGCGGGTGTAATTGGTGAAGACGAGTTTGCTAAACTTAAAGAAGAGTATGATAAAATTGTTAAAGAAAAGGACGAATTCCTAACCACTCGCAATGACGAATTAAAACACAAAGTAGAAGAAAAATTGGCAGAGACTAAAAGTGAGAGTAAAATTGATATAGAAACTAAGGAATCAGAGTCTCCTAGCGAGAAAGCAACTGAAACTGCTGTAACAAAGCCTAAGAAAACTACAAAAAAGACTACTAAAACTTCTGGCGATAAAAAGGCAACTTCTAAAACCACAACAAAAAAGACTACAAGTAAGAATAGTAAAACTAGTAATGATAAATCGGATAAGTAAAAAGAGTTTAATTATTTGACTTAAAGTTTATTTTGTACTATTCTAGACATATAATTTAAAATAACCGAAACAAAAAGGATAAAATATGAAAACAAATTTAGCCAAAAACATATTATCAATAACAATAGTGTCTATTGTTCTTGCTCTAGTGCTTGTAACAATTATACTAGCACTTGTCCCTAAGAAATTAGAAAATTTAATACCTAGCGGATATACTTCAATTACTGTGTATAACGATAATCTTGACCAGACTTATTATTATACAGCCAATGCAACTGATGCAGATGCTGTTAAAGAGAATGGCATTTATCGTAAAATAGAAGAATTACATCTTAATAGTCTTAAGGATAATTTATTAAGTGCAATGTTCCAAGGTACTGGTAGTTTTGATATTAGAGTAGACTCTAATTATTATTCAAATGCTATTACACAAGCCAAGTCAGATTCTTCTAAAGTTTTGGTATTCACTTTTACTAAAGGGGAAGAAACTTTAAAAATTGGCGGAAAGGAATATAGAGATACAAGTGCATTATCTAGCACTCTTGTAACTTTTGATATGATAGTAATGCCTATAGGTAGTAGTGATAGTTTTGAAGAATGCACCATCTATTTAGCAGATAGGAGCACTAAGAATACATCATATCAGGTTAAATTCCTTGCCCATCAGAGTGATTTGGCAAAATATATTAGCGAACTTACTTTCCCAGTAGTTTAATAAAGGAAAAACTTTTTAGACTTGAGATTTTTATTTAATTTAAATATCTTAAGTCTTTTTTTGTTCTCTTGTTATTAAAAAACGAGAAAATTATATTATTTATTAATGCTTGAGAGAAAAAAGAAAAAAATATTGTTGACATTTGGGCGTTTATTTATTATACTAATTAAGCAAATTTTTGTAATAGTTAATTTTTTTATTTAACTAAATTTATATAGGAAAAATGCAATGTGTAATTACACTTGCTTTTCACATAACAAATAAAAGGAAGGGATATACAATGAAAAGAACTTATCAACCAAAGAAAAGACAAAGAAGCAAAGTTCACGGTTTCAGAGCAAGAATGAGAACTAAGGGCGGTAAGAAAGTTATTAAGAATAGAAGAAATCGCGGTAGAGCCAAACTTTCTGCTTAAATTAATTTAATATGTTTTTTTGGTGTCTATAAAAAATATTTTATAGACATATTTTGAATTTAAGAGGTTATGTATGCTACAAGAAAAAAATAGGCTTAGGAAACGCAAAGAGTTTGCCTATCTTTACAATAACGGAACAGCCAAGCATACTGCTAACTTGACAGTTGTTTACTTACCTACTAAACATAGAGTGCTTAAAATAGGATTTTCCATTTCTAAAAAAATTGGTAAAGCACATACTCGTAATCTTATCAAGCGTAGACTTAGAGCAATCGTAAGAGAATTGGTACCTAATCTACCAAACGATTATAATATTGTAGTAATTGCCAAAGTCGGGGTTGAGAAATTGACTTTTGCTGAACTTAAAACACAAACAGAATTAGTTTTTAGAAAAACGGGGTTACTAAAATAATGTGGGTTAAAGTAACGATTGAAGCATTATTTTATCCATTTAAAGCAGGTCTTATTGTGCTTATCTGGTTATATAAAAAACTGATTAGCCCAATGTTTCCCAAAACCTGTAGGTTCTATCCGACCTGTTCTGAATATATGCTTATTGCTATTAATGAATGGGGACTTTTTAAGGGGCTGGTTTTAGGTATTAAAAGAATATGCAGATGCCGACCAAATGGAAAATGTGGGGAAGATTTTGTTCCGCTTAATATTAAAGGAGATTTAAAATGGATTTTTTAGCCATTACACTTACAAAGCCGACTGGCCTTTGGGAGAGTATCATTTTTGGAATGGAAAACTCTCTTAGAGATTATGCATTGGCTTTAATTATTGTAACAATACTTATTAAACTTGTTATGGTTCCTTTTGACTTTGTGAATAAGTATTCTTCTAAGAAGAGTGCTAGAAAGCAAGCAGAGATGAAACCCGAACTTGACAAGGTTAATGCTAAGTATGCTAATGACAAAAATATGCTTAATCAGAAAACTATGGAGGTTTACAAGTCTCACAACTACAATGTTATGGGCACTTGTGTAGGAATGCTTGTTTATTTAGTATTCACAATGGTGGTTTTCTGGACACTATTTGCTTCATTGAATAAGATTTCTTACTATAAGATAGGCGACCAGTTCTTACAAGTTAGAAGAGAATACTTTGCCTCATATAGTATAGATGTAGACGCGTTAGGAGACGAGACAACAGCCCTAGACGAATATAATCTTGTAATAAAAGACTTAACAGAGGAACAATTAGTTGAGTTTAAAGCAAGTGCAGAAACTAATGCTAATGCTAAATATCAGGAAACTAAAACGGGTTTCTTATGGATTGAGAATATATGGCTTGCAGATAGTACAACTAATCCAGTAATGAAATATTCCGACTTTATCAAGAAGAGTGGAATTAGCGAGAGCCAAATTACTGAAGCAGAATATAACTTAATTATGGAGCCTATTAAGACAGGCGAAAGAAAGAATAACGGATATTTTGTTTTAGCAGTTCTTGCTGCAGGACTTAACTTCCTTTCTATGCAAGTTAATACTTGGGTATCTAAGAGAAAAGCAAAGAAGCAGGGTATAGACCCAGCACTTATGACCAATACGGGTTCTAATAAATTGATGTCAATTATTATGCCAGTAATTATGGGTGTCTTCACATTATTCTATAACGCTGCATTTGGTCTATATATCGTAGCAGGTGCATTAATAACCTTAATTACTAGTCCGTTAGTTACAATGTTTGTAGATATATTAGAGGTCGAGGCAATTAAGAAAGAGCAGAATAGAAATGTTGCAATATACGATAGAAAAAGAAGGAAATAATTATGAGAAATATTGAAGTAACAGCAAAGACGGTGGAACAAGCAGTTGAGAAGGGTCTACAAATGCTTGGAGTTAATAGGGAAGATATTGAAGTTAAAGTATTAAGTGAAGGCAGTATGCTTAAGAAAGCAGTTGTCGAGATATTTACTTTTGCCACCGCTGAAGAAAGAGAGGAATATCTTAAAAATAATCAACCAAAAAATGAGGTTAAACTTGTCAAATCAGAACCTGAAGAGGTTCTAGATATACCTACCGAGTATGTAGACGAAGTAACCAAATGTGTCACCGACTTTCTAGAGGGATTACTTGTTAAAATGGGCATCGAAGCAACTGTTAGCAGAGGTGTTAGGAATGGAGACATTATCTTCAAAATTAATGGAGAGAATGTTAACAATTTAATCGGTTACCACGGAGAAACTCTAGAGGCAGTTCAAACTATAGTTAACACAATAGTAAGAGAACAAGTTAGAGAATATCATAAGAAGATTTATCTTGATGTTGAGAACTATCGTCGCAAGCGTCAAGATACCGCCACACAAATAGCCGAGAAAATGGCTAAGAAAGTACTAACTACTAAGCGTTCTATCAAACTAGAACCAATGAATTCCTTTGAACGCAAAGCCATTCATTATGCCTTAAGTGGTATAGAGCATATT
>JBJEXU010000122.1:0-8882 GCA_051886095.1 Christensenellales bacterium
AGTTTGCCGACAAGTTTGCCATCTTTAATTATTGCTATTTCGTTGTCATTTTTTATTTTTTTGCTTTTATCTCCGCTAGAACCACCACTAGAACCACCAGAACTATCTTCAGGTAGATTGCCTTCACTACCACTTCCACCATCTCCACCATCTTGAGAAGATTCAGTAGTAAGTAGAGGAATAGCAAATGTAGAATTTTTGCTTAAGTATGCTCTATAAAATCTATCTATAGTTACATTAGTAAGTAGTGTTCTATCTTCTTGATTATCAATTATATTTTTTAGACTTAAATCTAGAAGATTATTACTTGATTTTACTGCATTAAGTAAATCTTTAGCACTATCTGGAGTAGCAACTAAAGTAGGATTAGTAGAAAGATTGGCAGTTCGTATAAAATAATCTAAAATAAGTGTTAAATTTGTTTCCATTAATTTTTCATTAAAAATAATACTATCACAATGAGCAAGACCAATTTTTCGTCCAATACTAAGGCTAATAGACTCTAGTGCTTCGGATATGGATTTGCCTGTTGATGAGAAAACTTCTAAGTTAGAATTAACATCATTACTACCTTTAGGAATTACAGCAAGAATAGTAACTTCATATTCTCCTTCATCTTCTTTAAGGTCAATTCCAACAGCAGATGTAACAATAGTTGTGTCTTTGTCCGATTGCATATACAATGCCGATGGAAAGGTTATTAAAGTTAGAATTGCAAATACTACAAAAATTTTATTTTTCCAAATTTTTCCGAGTAAGTTTAGCATTTAAGTTTCTCCTTTTTATTTAAATTATCTGAAGAAGAATTGTTATGCTTATTCTTACAACTTTTAATTATACTTGCCAGTGCAAGAAGTATAATCATAAGTACTTGTATTATACCAGCAATACTTGCAAAAACAGTGGATACTGCAAATTCTACGACCCCCTCTAATTGCAAATATGTCATTGCTAAAACTATTGTAATAGAAGTAGATATGACAATAGCACCAGACTTTTTGCCAAAAGTATTAAATATATTGTCAAAAGTTGTTCTGCAAGCAATAGATAAAATAATAGCGTCAATAAGTAGTATCACCGTCCAAATAGTGATAGTTAACCATTCAAGTTTTCCAATGGTTGCAGGAGTTGTATTATGAAGAGGTAGTTCGCTTAAGGCAAGGGTTTGACTTGTTGCAAAGTCACCAAAACTACCAACGAAAATTACAAAAAAATTAAAGATAAACATAAATGTTGCAGTAGCATATAAAATAATTTGTTTTTTAGATTTTTTATTATAAGTTATATAACCCATCATTGGCAAAAGAATAATAAAATCTCCAAATGCAAAAGTGGTTCTAGATAGACCTTGGAAAATTGGATAAAATCCCTCTTCAAAAATAGGGAAAAGTTTTTCAATTTGCAAATCACCAATCGGGAAAAGTAATGAGAAGACAATGGCTACAACCAACGGCCAAAATATTAGTTGGATAAGCCTACCTATAGTTCTAAAGTTTTTAGTTGTGCTATAAAAAATAATTAAACCAAGTACAACTATGAAAAATATTGGATTAAGTTCTTCAAATAATGTAGCAATAAAGTAATCGTGTAATTCTTGTAGCACAAGAATTGCTTTGATAAAGAAATAAGCATAAAGAATTATCTGGATTATAATAGAAAAAACCTTACCAAAGACTTGAGTTAATAATTGAGGAAAAGTACAATCGGGATTTTTGTGCATAAAATGAACAATAATAATTGTTCCAACAAAATCAAAAATTAGAGCAATTAGACAAGCAATATAACTATCATTACCCGAGTAAAAAAACATAATAGCAGGTAATGCGGAAAGTTTGAGAGCAACTGTAAATATGCAGAGAATTAAACTTGCTTGATTAGTTGAAATTGTTTTTTCCATATTCTTGTTTTCCTTGTCTTACTTTATTTTTAGAACCTCTGTTAAAAGATTTGGGTCGTGTTTTCATATTTGTTATATTTGTTCTAACAATACTATCTTTTAAATCATCTATTACAAGTGGTGCAATAGGTGCAAAATATGCAGCACCATAAGAATCAAAGTCACATAGATAAATAAGTAAAAATATCATAAGCGTACTAATTCCAAAAATTCCAAGTGCGCCACCAGCAAATGTAAATAATATACGAAGTAGATATAATTGTGGCCCTTGGTCGGGTACACAATATATGCTTAAACCAGAAATTGCAACTATCATAACAGAAGGTGGGGAGATAAGTCCCGCCTTAACAGCAGTATCACCTAGAATTAATGCACCTACTATGGATAGAGCCATACCTAAATATTTTGGCATTCTCAGACTTGCCTCGTATAAAATTTCAAACAACAATAACACAAATAAAATTTCTGCAAAAGGTGTTAATGGAAGTCCTTTAGTTGTATTTATTATTGTTATTAAGAATTTAAGAGGAATTGCTTTGTAATGATGTAACACTATTCCAATATAAAGACCAGGTGTGAGAATGGAAATAAATATGCTAAATATTCTTATCCATCTAACAAAAGATGCTCTTTTGTTATTTGAGTAATAATCATCACTACTTTGGATATCTTCTAGATAAATAAACGGAACTGTTAGAACCATTGGTGAACCATCAACAAATATTGCCACCCTTCCTTCAAGCAACTTGGAAGCAATAATGTCCGGTTTTTCGCTATTGCCTATTTGCTTGAACATACTTTGCTTTCTTTCTTCAAGATATTGAGTTATATAATGACTATCTATTACTCCGTCAATATCAATAGAACTAATTTTCTTTTTGACATTATCTACTACTTTTTTGTCAGCAATTCCATCTATATATGCAATAGTTATTGTTGTGTTGGTGTATTTGCCGACATCAGTACTTATAGTTCTAAGTTTTGGAGTAGCAATGATTTTCCTAAGAATACTTAGGTTGGTTTTTATACTTTCTACGAAACCTTCTCTTGGTCCTTTGAGAACGGTGCTTGTTGGTGGCTCTTCGGGATTTCTTTCTTTAAACTTGTCTATGCCTAATATAATTGCCTCTTTATATCCTTCAAATAAAAGTATGCCTTTGCCTTTTAAAAGAGAGGTTATAATTTTTTCTTTTCCTTCTTCAGATTGTGCTTCACTTATAGGTATTTTAGACGGCGTTGTTTTAGGGGTTAGTTTTGTCTTGCTATCAAGTATGGGTTTAATAACTAATTTGCTAAGTGCTATTGTGTCTGTAATTCCTAAAATATAAAGTACCGCACAAGTATTTTTTTCGGTAGTTATTTCTTTAACTATAAGTTCGTTAGAATTACCAAATTCTTTCTGAATTATTAAGATATTTTCTTTTAAACTTTTTTGCATAGCCAACATTTCCCTTATTTTACTTTTTTTTCTTAAAATTAGTGTGAGAAAAAGTTTATAAAATATACAAAATACTCCTTGCAAATTCACTATTTATTTGATATAATACACATTGAGTAAAAATAGTTTTACTTACTGCTTAAGGATTTACCTTAAGACGCTTATGACCATAGGAGGTAAAATATGAACAAGTACGAGATGCTTACAATTTTCAGTGCTAGCCTAAACGACGAGCAAAAAGAAGCCATTGTAGACAAGTATGCTAAGTTAATGGAGAAAGACGGCGGAAAAGTTGAGTCTGTTAATAAAGCAAACCCTTGGGGACTAAGAAAATTTGCTTATCCTGTTAAGTACAAGAACGAAGGTTATTATGTTCTATATAACTTTGAAGCAACTGCTGAAGTAGCAAGTAATGTTGTTGCACTTATGAGAATTGATGAGAATGTTCTTAGACAAATGTGTTTAAGAAAAGATAGATAATTTTTCTATCTCAAAATTTTGACCAAATTTAATTGGTCTTACCTTATAACAAAATTTTGCTTGATTATGTTTAACTAAATAAAAATCAAGAAATTCTTGATTAACAATCAAGAAGAAAATAAGGAGAAATTATGAATAAATGTATTTTAATTGGTAATTTAACCAAAGACCCAGAACTAACCACTACTACTAATGGGGTATCAGTATGTAGATTTTCCATTGCGGTTAGTAGAAGATACTCTAATTCTGATGGAGAAAGAGAAACAGATTTCTTAAATATAGTAGTATGGAGAAATCTAGGTGAAAATTGCCATAAATTCCTAAAGAAAGGTAGCAAAGTAGGTATTGTTGGAAATATTCAAACAAGGTCTTATGATGCAACCGATGGTTCTAAAAGATATGTAACAGAAATCGTCGCAGAAGAAGTAGAATTTTTATCTACTAGAACTCAAGACGAACAAGTTAAATCATCTGGCGAAGAAGTTGCTAAACTTCAACCAATCGATGATGATGGACTACCATTTTAGAGATTTATTAACTTTTTGAGTGCCAAAAAGTTACATACTAAAATATTTAAAAGGAGAATAAAAATGAGCGAAGAAGTTAAAGAAGTAGAACAAGTGGCTACAGAAGAAAAAGTTGCTCCAAAGAAATATAAGAAAGTAGCAAGAAAGAAAGTTTGTCAATTCTGTGTAGACCACTTAGACGAAATTGAGTACAAAGATGTAGCAAGATTAAAAAGATATATTACCGAAAAGGGTAAAATTCTTCCAAGACGCCAAACAGGTACTTGCGCAGAGCATCAAAGAGCATTAACAGTTGCTATTAAGCGTGCAAGAGAAATGGCTCTTTTACCTTATGTTGGGGAGTAAGTATTTATCAACTTTTTGAACTCCAAAAAGTTGCAAAAAGAGCCGAGGGTTGCGGTTCCCTCGGACTCCTAAAACGCTTTTACAAGCGGATGTATTGAAAATAAAAAATGGCTCGTTCGAGTCATTTTTTTGTGTGTTGCGTATTCGAGTGAAACGAGAATTGCCACATAACCACTGATGTAAATACGAAACAAACATAAGTGTGGCATTCTTCCCCAGCGTACGCATCCTATTAAAATGCTTTTCGAGATGTTGAATCTGAAAAGTGTTTTTTTTACTAAATTTCCAAACCCACACAAACCGTTTTAACGCGGATATATTGAAATGAAAAAAAGACTCGACTGAGTCATTTTTTGTATTTCAAATAAAAAATTATCTAATAAATCCCATCTATTAGTTCTTCAAAAGTTATATTATATAGTTTAAGAATTTTTACAATATTATATAAAGACGGCTCAATTTTATTACATTCCCATTCGCTAACTCGTTGTTGGCTGGTTTGCATTTTGATAGCAAAATCTTTTTGGCTTAGTCCATATATTTTTCGCAATTCTTTTAGATTATCTCCTAGTTGTTTCATAGTTTTAGTTTACATCAAAATTAGTGTATTAATCTTGACATACACTAATATTAGTGTTATGATAAAATTAATTATGAACAAAAGGAGAAATATATGAAAAACAACACAAAAAAAATTTTGGCAGGGGCGTGCCTAGGTCTCGTAGGAATGGGTTGTCTTGTAGGGTGTGATGCTAAAGAATTAAAAATCCCAACAGACTATAATGTAAATACAACAATTCCTACGGATTACAATGTTACAACTACAATAAATCAAGAAAAGCAATATAGATTAACAGTTATTAACGATAGTGAACATGGTACAATTTATCCAGACCTTAATAATGAAACCCGTAGTGTAATGGTGGATGAAGGAGATTCATATACATTTACCATTAGACCTAAAGAGGGATATAAAGTTGATAATTTATTAATTGATGGAGAATTGGTTGAAGCACAAGAAATTTATACTTTTGAAGATGTTGATGGTGACCATAGTATAGGTGCTGTATATTCACAAATTGAAGTTGATAGCAGATTTAATATTAAATCTCTAACATTGAAAGGTATGAGTTTTACAGTACGAAGTATAGAAACTATTTCAGTTGGAGATAAGATTTATTTTAATATAGACAATGCAATTGGACACGAATTTGAAGATCGCGAAATTATGCCAGAGACATTATGTGAAGTTGTAAGAGTTTCTCAGTTAAATGATTTAAAGACAATATATGTTGAGTTTAAAGATTTGCCTAGTATAGAATTTACAAAAAATGGTTGGTTAGGATTTAAAATATATTCAAAAGACAAGCTTATAGTTTACGATACTTTTGCCAGAGAAGATCTTTATGAATCTTTTTATGGAGATTGTTACTATTTAAATGATGCAGAATCTCATAATTTTTGGCTTAAGACAGAAACTGGTGATTTGCAATTAATATATTCGAATGGTTCAACTCATATTGACTTATGTTTTGAGGCTATCTATTTTGAATAATATATTTCATTAATTTAATATATAACATAATCACTAAATTTAAAATATCTTCTCTTTTAGTCAAACTTTAAACTTAACTTTATAAACATAAAAACAACCTTAATTTGGGTTGTTTTTTAATTGACATTATCGAACAAATGTGCTAATATAATTTATAATATGAATTGGAGTAATTAAATGAATAGAGAATTACAATTTTTAATATATAATACACCTGAACAAGATATAAAAGTAAAGGCGATTGTAAAAGACGAAAGTATTTGGCTGACTCAAAGAGGAATGTCTGAACTTTTTGACGTTGGTAGATCGACGATTAATGAACATTTAAAAAACATTTTTAATGAAGGTGAGTTAGAGTCGGCTTCAACTATTCGGAAATTCCGAATAGTTCAAAAAGAGGGTAGTAGGGAAATTGAGCGTAACATTGATTTCTATAACCTTGATGCTATAATTTCAGTCGGTTATAGAGTAAATTCATCTAAGGCTACTAAATTTAGAATATGGGCAACTAAAGTTCTAAAAGACTTTATGATTAAGGGTTTTGTGCTTGATGATGAAAGGTTGAAACAAGGACAAAGTGTTTTTGATAAAGATTATTTCAGAGAGTTATTAGAAAGAGTTCGTTCAATTAGAGCGAGTGAAAGAAGAATTTGGCAACAGATAACCGATATTTTTGCAGAGTGTAGTATTGATTATGATAAGAATTCAGAAATTACAAAGAATTTTTATACTACCATTCAAAACAAATTTCATTATGCTATTGTGGGAAAAACTGCTGCTGAGATAGTGTATACTAATGCTGACCATAACAAAGATAATATGGGACTAACAACTTGGAAAAATTCACCAGATGGTAGGATAATAAAGTCTGATGTGTCTGTTGCTAAGAATTATTTAAGTGAAAAAGAGATTAAAAAACTAGAGCGATTAGTTTCAGGTTATTTTGATTATGTTGAAGATTTAATAGAAAGAGAAAACACATTTAATATGGAGCAGTTTTCAAATAGTGTAAATGAGTTTTTATCTTTTAGGAAATATAATATTTTACCAGACAATGGAAGAATTTCTTCAAATGACGCAAAACTAAAAGCTGAACTAGAATATGATTTATACAATAAGGCATTAAAGTTTGAATCTGACTTTGATAAAGAAATAAAAAAATTAAATAATGCAAATAAAAATTAATAAACAATTACTACTATTAAAAGAAACCACTGGGAAGCATACGCACATATTTTCAGACCATTAAAACGCTTGTCAAGAAGATTAATTTGGAAGTGTTTTTTTGTTGAATTATTATACCCCTAAAACGCTTTTACGAACTATTTTTAGTTGAGTTGTCTATAAAAAGATAACCAACTATAATTCAATAACAATACATTTATATATTGACTAGGGGTTGTTTTTTAATTGACATTATCGAACAAATGTGCTAATATATGAGTGTAATAATTTAATTTGGAGTCTTTATGGATATTACAAATAGTGTTTTTGAAGAATATAAGCATGTAGAAGGGGAGATTGAATTCTGGTTTGAAGGGAATTGCAAGAAGTTTTAATATAAAGAGTGGAGAAATTTTAAGAAAATTATAGAAACTGCTAAAATCGCTTGCAAGATTAGTGGACAAGAAATTCTTGAACATTTTGTTGAAGTCAACAAAATGATAAGTCTTGCTAATTCAGCAAAGAGAAAAGTTCTAGATTACAAACTGACAAGATATGTTTGTTATTTGGTTGTTATGAATGGAGACCCAAGAAAAGAAGTGATTGCTCTAGGTCAAACATATTTTGCTGTTAAAACAAGACAACAAGAATTTCAAGAACTATTTAATCAGTTAACAGAGAATGAAAAAAGACTCTTTATTCGTGGAGATATTAAGCAAAAGAATATGCTCCTTGCTGAGTCTGCTAGAAATGCGGGTGTAATAACACCTCTTGAATTTGCAATATTTCAAGATAGTGGATATAAAGGTCTATATAATGGCCTTACTGATAAAGATATTGCAAAAATGAAAGGTATCGCTGAATCTGAAGAAATCCTAGATTATATGGGTAGTGAAGAACTCGCCGCAAATTTATTTCGTATTACTCAAACAGAAGGTAAATAAAAAAAAGAACAAGTTACAAATAAAAAAGAAGCTAATCAGATACATTATGATGTTGGAAGAAAGGTTCGCAAAGCTATCGAAGAAATTGGTGGTACGATGCCTGAAGAGTTACCAACACCAGAGAAAAATATTAAAGAAGTGGAGAAAGAAGTAAAACAAGGATTATATTATACAAAAAAGAAGGATAATTAATATTTATAAAACATAGTACTTTTCTTTGACGCCAAAGAAAAGTACTAAAAAAAACACTGGGAAGCATATGCACATATTTCCAGACCATTAAAACGCTTGTCAAGAAGATTAATTTGAAAAGTGTTTTTTTGTTAATTACCAAATCCCTAAAACGCTTTTACTGGCGGATATATTGAAATGAAAAAATGACTCGATTGAGTCATTTTTTTGTGGGTTAGAAAAAGTCTTATCGTATTTGTACCTAAATTTTGTAGATTTAAAATATATTATTCAACAAGATTTTGTATACTTATATTTAAAAATTTTGCTATTTTCTCAAGAGATTCGTAAGTTGTATTTT
>JBJEXU010000123.1:0-8873 GCA_051886095.1 Christensenellales bacterium
ATCGTAACATTCTTCACTTCTAGAAATCACATCTTTCTTTTGAATAAGAATTAAGCTATCTTTAGTGTTTGTATGGTTAAGTTTTAGACCATCAGAGGAAGTAGCATCTTTAACAGTCGCCTTTTGTTTTCCCAATCTTCTAGCATAGATTTGGCCACCCTTCTCATTGTATTTGTCCGTAAAAGTTACGCCAGCCTTAAAAGTTGTATCCTTGAATAAGTTTGCTATAAGCAATTTGCTAAAAATAATATCCACTGTTTCAGTAGTATTAAATCTAAATGAATTTGGTAGTGTTTCCATAGTATTTCTCCTTAATAATTTAAATTTAAGCATTAAAAAAGAACGATTATCTCGTTCTTAAACTCTTGCTTATCTAGTTTTCTCTTGGGTTAATCCCCATTTCTTTTAACCTTTTTTCTTCTTCGGTTAAACCATCTCCATTATCATCCATTGACATTCCGAATGGTTGAGCATTTGTTTTCTCTTTCTTTAACCACTCTGGATATTGTTTGATAAGGTCTTTTAATTTGTCTAAGTCTGCTATGCTCTTAATATCAGACATAAACAATTTTTTAGCAGACTCAAGCCTGTCTTCTCTCACACCAGATTTTACTAATTGCAACTCAACCTTTGTTTCTAACAATTCTTGGTTTGAACTATTAGTATCATCTTGGCTGTTGGTACTTGAACTTTTTTCTGGCTCAGTTTCTTTATCTTCATTTGCAGAATTTTCATCAGATTGTTCTTCATTCGCACTTTTGTCATCTTCAGAATCTTCTTCGTCAGAGTTTTCTTCATCTGACTCTTCTTTTAATTCGTCTGTTTCTCCACAATCTTCGGAAGTGTTATCAGATTTAACCTCTTCTTTGTCATCATCTTCTCTTGCTTCTTCCACATCTGAAGGTGTTTCTTCTTTATCTAAATCTAAATTTAGAACTTCGTTAAGTCTTTCTTCTTCCATAGAATCTACATTTTCAGAATCTGAATTGTCATTTGGAAGATATTTCTTAAACACATTCCTATATTTTGGATTAAAAAAATCTACTCCTGATAGAGCAGAAAGTTCTTTCTTTAATTCTTTTATTGCCATTTCCTATTTCCTTTTGAATTTAGTTATTTAGCCATTATTAAAGAGTGCTATTCTCTCAATTAGCATTTAGTAGAGTGCTATACTCCAATTAACATTTTATTGTAATACCATAGTATCACTAGGAGTGTTATTCTCCATATCTTTAGCAGGCATGAAACCATCTTGCAAGACTGGTTTACCTTGCTCTGCAAAAATATTTATCAATTCATTTTCTGCATCTTTCTCATCAAATTCTTCGTTTAAGTCTTGTATTGCTCGCTTCTTGGATTTGATACCTGCCATAACCTGATTAACAAGGACTTCAGTAACATTTTCTACACTTGGACTAATATAATCATTAAAGTGAATCTTGATTATTTCTGAATAGTCTAAAATTTCTTCGCCTTCAATATAATCAAGCATTTGTAGATATTTATTTAGAAGATTTTTAAGTGTTATTTCCCACGAACTTAAACAAAGTTCTCTTGTTCTTAAGCTTGTTTTTTCTCTTGCCTCTTGACTTTCGGCTGAACTATTTATACTTTCAAGGCCTGTGAGTCCAATTGTGGTTGGCGATAAGCCTGCCTTATTAATAGCAATAGACATAAGATTTTGAATTGTCTTAATATAAGATTCCCAATAAATTTCTCCTTGTTCAACTCTGAACAATGATTCAGGATTAGCGGGGTTAGAACTTCCTTTGGTTGTAATAATCTGTTTATTAAATGGATTAAACTTTAATTTATTCCCTTCTGCATCTTGCGGTATTAAATCTTCATCAATATAAGTTTTTATTCCACCTTTTCTTATGGCATCAATCAAATCACTTATACTTTCAGTCAAAGCATCTTCAATAGAATCTAATCCTTGTATATCAGGAACTCCCCTTTCTCCTTTGTATAATTGATTTGAATTAGCATTTTGTTTGTACTCAATCATAAAGTCTTTAAAAGGCAAAATTTTATCTCGTAAATCAATGTCTTTTTTAAAATGCAACTTGCACTCTTCTACAAGACTTTTATTCTCTGGGTCCACATATTTTCCATCAAAGAAAAAACGATAAGAAATGCAAACTTGCCCTTTTTCATTCTTGTAATGTATTTCTCTCAGTTCATAATCCTGATTATCTTCTGCAGGTAATTTTAACACATAAGACTTCACTGCTTTATCTACATAATTAATTTCAAAATATTGTGGTTCTATTACATCTAAAATCGGTTTGTCACTTACTTTAGGGTTATAAGTTAATCTGTATAAAAAATCTCCCAAACCACTTTCTAAATAAACACCTTCTGCAAATTTAGATTCTAATTTTGATTCTTCAATAAATTTATTTAAGACATTGTCAACCTTTTTATTGTCACTTTGACACTTAAATCCATTTGATGCTAGAAGATTTACTTTCGCTTGTACAATCATAGGACAAATACCAAAATAAGCAAAGGCTTGTCCTTCAATGTATTGAGCCATAAACTTATCTTTAACTTCCAAAACTAACCATTGGTCTGGAATAAGTTTAGGTGCTTCAATCTGATAAAAATATCTAATAATTGCAGGGTCATTACTTAACAACGCCATATTTCTCGCCAAGTTAAATTGATATATCTTTGAAGAACGAATATTGTCTATGCTATTTTTGTTCTTTAAATCAAAACTATAATTCATTATGTATCCCTCTCAATGTCTTCCTTAAATAATTTATCATCAAATTTTTTAGGTTTCTTTTTTTTCATATTTACAAAGTTTTTAATCTCGGAAATCGTATTCAATGTTTTAACTGCTTTAACTTCTTCAGTTTCATCATTAGAAGCATTTTCTTCGTCCAATCTCCAGCCATTTGGTTTATACAATTTTTCAAATTGAATTTCATCGACCACATTTCTTAAACTGCCTTTAATTATTCTTACACTTGCCATATTAATTTCTCCTATTTGTTTGTGTCGTTAAATATTTCCAGTTTTCAGTAAGACCGTAAGTTAAACTATCTCCAATATCATTATCTTGCACACTTAAATCTAACTCTGCACCATCTTCATCTAAAAGGATTCTCGTGTGTGCATTATATGAATTAATTGCATGTGTGCTCCATATCAGCCTTTCCTGTTCAATAAGTTGTTGTTTTAGTTCACATCTACTAACAAGATTGATTTCCTTTGGTGTATGTTTTATACATCCCCTAACTCTAATAGTGCTAAATCTATTCCTGGTTTTCCAAGTGTTTATCAAAATGCTTTCTGCATTATCAATGATTATTTTGGAAAACTTATTCATAAACTTAACCCACCACCACTCGATTTTATTTTCACATTCTTTGATTATAAAATCGTGGCTAACAGAAGGTATTACCCAACATTCCAACACAACTACTCTTTGATAATTCTTTGAGAATCCTAAAAGTGTTGCAACAGTAGAAGCTTTAGTTGTGTCTCCAATGTTTCGATTTGAGCCAACATCAACAACTAGCATTAATTCTTTAAGATTATTAAGCAAAATATCATCAAAATCTCTTAAATGTATTTGTTTATCCATAATGGTTGCATACGCTGCACCTTGTACATATCCTCTACAACCTAAAATTTTAGAAAGATAATAAAAAGAGTTGACTGGATACAACTCTTCTAAATTATGTTTTTCTTCTATTGTTAGGTGTGGTGCATCGTCTTCCAAGTTAAAATGATAATAGTGCATATATGGTTTATCTTCAATCATTTCAGATAACTCTTGTTGTGGCACTCTATCTCTAAACTGAACAACTGCGTGATTTACAAATTCAGAATAAAACTCTTGTGTTGGCAGTCCACCATTTGTGGTAGCAATTAACTTACATTTTCTACTTAATGCACGACCAAAGGCCTCTCTAATACAGTCTATATGCAATACAGATAATTCTTCGAGCCATAGTCCATCTGGATTGGAACCAAGAATTTTCCCCCAAGCCTTTTTATTTTCTGCACCAACTATGTAGACTGTCTTATCTCCATGTATACCGTGAAAAGTAAATTGTATACCACCTTCTTTAGACGCACTATAATCTTCTCGACAAAAATCAAATAAATTATAAAAACTATCTTGGTTTTGAAGAACATTCCTTACTCCAATACCACCATTCTCGAATATCATAAAGAATTGTGTTTGTTCTGCTGGTGCATTCAGTAACCAATCAGCAAACTTATGACCTGCAACTAAAGACTTACTACAACCTGTTGCCCCGTTAAGCAAAATGATTTGAGCATCATCTTGCATAACTGCCTGCATTTTAGGAGTCCAAATAATATCACTAATTTTCAACTAACACACCTGCTTTATACAATTCTTTGTGCATATCTGACTTTAGATTATCTAGAACATCGCACAATTCAGATATTGGTTTATCCATAAAATCTTTAATTGCTTGATTAATTAATTTATCATATTTCTTTTCAATCTTTGCAATTTTATTTTTATCCTTTTTCTTTTGAGTTCGTAAGTTCGCCATTTTTAATCGACTCCATGTATCTATTTAAATCATCTTGGTTTTTGGTCGTTATATCGCCCTGAATCTTTTCAATAAATAATCCATATCTTTTACCTAGTAATTCTGCCGCCTTATTTACATCTCCAACTCTAGTAGGTATCGGAACAGCAACTGGCTTTTCTTCATCTTCTACGACTTTCTTACCTTCATCATCATAGTGTGTCTTATGACTCTTTAATGTAACAACCACTGTATCAGTTTCTTCTCTACGAAGAATTCTAGTTAATGTCTCAAGCACTTCATCTTGCTCTGCAATAAGGCTGTTTTTCTTGTCCTCCATCAATTTTGTTAAAAATTCTTGAATATTAACATTTGTTAACATTCGAGAGGCTTGTTCATTTGCTGTATTTTTACTATATCCTGCTCTAATTGCTGCCTGAGTTCCATTTAAATCTTTTAAATATTCTAAACAAAACATCTTTTGTTTATCATTTAATTCACTCATATCTAACTCTCTTTTATATATTATATAATATCTAGTTCTCTAATTCTAAATTATCTTTTTCTTTGTTAATACTATAATTATTATTTGGAATATTATTTACTTCACTAAGATTATTATCAGTGTTGGCATTTTCAGTTTCTTGTGGATAATATAGAATTTCATATTCTTGCTTTAATTTTTCTAAATCTTTAGATTTAACCATATTACCAAACTCATCCATCCAAGTAGCCGATTGATTAAGTCTTGCTACATACTCAACAGTTTTATATCTATAAGTCTTCATATAACTGATTATTGCAAAAGCGATTAAGATTATTGCCCAAAGTAGTTTATATAGCATTTCGCCCCACGATACACCTATAAATGTTGCACCATAACATCCACCTAGTATTGCGCTAAACACTTTCGTAACAATTGTCTTGCTTGTTTCAGTTGCCATAAATTGTTTCTCTGTTCTAGGTCTTTTTAATGGGTCTGTATTTATTACTTCATCTTGGCAAAGAACATCAGCTCTAGAAATCGTACTAATATTAATTCCATTGGCAAGTTTCTCAAGTAAATTGTTTTTGGCTTCTTTATCTTTTTTCACAAAATCACTATCTGATTCGTTAATCTTTAGAAAACTATCATATTTAAAAGTTCCATTTGGGTTAAAATGATTATTATAATCTAAGTTTTCTGCCTTTAAATAATTAGTTATGACTTCTTTTTGTGCAGTGATGTTTTTGTGCATAACATACACATCGATATATTGCGTGTTATCTTTTATTCCATTATAAGCAATATTAACTTGAGTTCTTGCTTTTATTACTTTTTCATTTTTCTCTCCATCCAACGATGCTTGATAAATTAAAGCAGTTGTTATAGATATTCCCAGAAATAATAACAAAGCAGAACTACAAAGTATTCCCCATATATCATCAGACTTTTTTACTGGCGCTATTACACCAATTATAAAAAAAGCAATCACAATAATTGCGACTGCCAAATATCCAATGTAGTTTCCCAATATGTTCTTTAACTTTTTGCTCACATTTGTTTTATCTGGGCTTGAATTTTCTTTATCCATTATTTACCTCAAAAAAAGCAATGCTTTTCTCTGCACTGCTTTTAAATTAATATCTAATTTTTCCACATTATCATAATAACACATAAAAAGTCCGTTTTTGTCCGATTATACAATTTCGCAATAAATTTTTATTGCTTTTTCTTGTAATTCATAATATCTTGACCTGCAATAATGTATTTTTCTCTCCAATTTTCGAGGATTTTCAAGTTTAACAAATCTCTCATATAAAATAAAGCCATATATTTGATTTATTTCACTCACTTTACGAATTTTGTTATAAACAATTTCTTCTAAGCTGTAAAAACTATTTGAAATATTTTTCACAACTTCTTGTTGTCTATGTAACCTATCTATGATATTTATACACTTATCTTCAGTATTGTTTAGACATCCACCATCAACCTTTTCAGTATCTGAAGATGAACCTAGCAATGATACTGTATTAATTAAGTTATTCAATCTTTCTGTCTCAATCGTCAATTCTTGTTTTAATCTTCTAAGTTCGATAAAGTCTTTCGTACTTGAAACCATTCTTCAATCACTCTCCTAATTTAATTTTTTAAAATTTATTCAGGTTTATTTTTTATTGTCGAAGTCGACAAAAGTATATTATCATTTTGCCGACCTCAACAAAATGTTATTTTTTAAATAATCCTTTACCTTTTTAAGTTCTTTCTCATAATGAGTTGGATTAAACACCATTGCACAATATCTTTCCTTATTTAATTTTATGTACTCGAAAAACACACCTTTTCCAACTTGCCTTATAGATAATCCACATTTATTAAATACTCGAACTCTTTCCATTTGGGAAAATGTTGGAATGCTATCCATAAAGTTTTTCATTTGTTTATTGTCCATCTTTATTTCCTTTCTCTATTTGGTCTAAAATTCTTGCCAAATCATATTGCAAACCATAACAATAACCATTAGCGTATTCATAGTTGCACAGCTTTAAATCTTTGTTTTCTATAAGTTGTTTAACTTTCTCTCTAATTTTCTCGCAAACTTGCTTAGTATTGTCTTTGAGTTGTCTGTCACGCATTTCTTCAAATTGTTGAACCACAATGGCAGGTATATATTCCCCATTCATAATTCTTGCAATCTTTTCGTCGTTGTCTTTGAGTTGTTGCTCTTGATTATTCAACCTAGATGATTGCATTTCAATCAAATCATCGTCAATTGATTGTTGTTTTCTAAGTCTTTCATTCTCTGCTTTAAGTTCTGCGATTTGTTGGTCTTTTTGTCGTCCACCGTTGTAAAAATCATTATAGCATTTTACGCACATATCTTGACTTGAATCATTAGGATTTGGTATAACTCTAACATATTCTTTGCCACAAATATCACAATACATTCCTTGAACTGTTCCATTTGCTCTTGATTTTATATATCCCATTATTCTTCTCCTTTAAACAATTTCACACATTCATCGTATGCTTTGTAAAAGTTTTCTTCGTTATCATCCCAACAAATTTTATTGAAATGACCATCTTCCAAAATAATGCTATGTAGCCAGTAATCATATCTTAAAATCATTAGTTCATTATTTGGTTTAGTAAATTCAAGCATTTTCATATCTTTAAACTCTTCCCACGACAAGAAAGGCAATATTTCAGTTCTAGTTATGTTTGCGTGGTGCAAGTAGTGTTCGGCTTCGGATTTGGTTTTGACTTTATCTATACTGCAAATATAATGTGGGTCAAGTTGGTATGGCAACATAGTATTAGCATAAAAAGAGTTATCTCTAACATAAGCACTATACTTATTCAATTTAATTTCATAAATAGTTTTTCCTCTATCCTCCACTACCCACACACTCTCGCCATTCTCAATCGCTTTTTCTAGTTCTTCTTTACTCATCTTCCACCTCCAATAGTTCGGGGTTATCATATATGTTACCGATTACTTCAATACTCGCATCGTCAATTAGGTCTAAACACAATGGTCTGCCTCGTTTTCCGTAATCAAAAGCAAAACAAGCATCTTCGTTATTCCATATTATCTTCGCATTTGCTACAGTATCAACTTCAACAATATCATCCTCAAAAATCTTTGTTCCGTTCTTGTCTTTTAGCCCTGTGAATTGACTTATTGTTTGTTCAAATACTGGAATGACATTTCTTCTGTTTGTCCAATCGCCTTCATTTATTACACCAATAGAATAAAAATATCTTTCTCCTGATTTATCAAAAATTCGTTCTCTTTGAAAGTCGCCATACACCCAATTTCCATCTAATTGAGATATTCCTCTAAACTCAATTTCTCTCATCTTTCACATTTCCTTTTAACTCATTGATTTGTTGGTCGATTATTTCGTTTAACTCATATAAATCAACTTGTTCATCTGTATATCCATTGTCTGTTTGATTTACATTTATAGTATATTTAAGTTTCTCCAACTGCTCGATTGCGAACGAAATTTTGTAATCAGTTCTTACATATTCACAAAGACCACAAGTTCCTTTATTCATTATCTGTTCATAATAACTATGCAACTTGTCTTGTAATTCGTCATTTTCTTTCTCGGCAAGTTGTGATTGTAGGTTGGAAATTTGTCTATCTTTTCTTTTGCAAATTTCTTCTCCTCTCTTTTACATTATCTGAATCAAATAAAAATAATACTATTCACTTGTAACTTTATTTTCTCCCATTCTTAGTTCATTTAGCTTTTCTAAAGTCATCAAAACTTCTCTAGGCTTACTTCCTTGATATCCAGAAATAACCCCTCTTTCTTCCATCTGATCTATAATTCTTCCAGCTCTTGCATAGCCTC
>JBJEXU010000124.1:0-2373 GCA_051886095.1 Christensenellales bacterium
AATTACAATTTCATCACTTTTTTCAATATTAATTATTTCAATTATAACTGGTGAACAATTAATAAGTAAATGTAATGAATATTTATACAATATTTATCCCATTTATATAGACAAAAACGGAACTTGGTTAACGGGTAAGGATTTAAAAGATATTGATAACATAAAAGATGGAATAAAGAAAACAAAAGTATGTTCTTTTATGCCTAATGATAAGGGATTATATATTAAAAAAGGCTCTAAATTTAAAAAACTTGTAAATATAGATATGGCTTTTGTGTGTTTGCACGGTTTGCGGGGTGAAGACGGAACTGTTGCTGGAATTTTAGAACTTAGTAAAATTCCTTATTCGTCCTCATCGATTTGTGCTAGTTCTGTTTGTATGGATAAATGTGTTTTTAAAACATTTGCAAAGGGGCTTGGTGTTGATATTGTTCCTGGGTTTATGATGTATGAAAATGAATACTTGCAATTACCTGATGTGTATTTAGGAAAGATAAATGAAATAGGTTTTCCAATTATTATAAAGCCAAGTAGACAGGGAAGTTCAATTGGTATAGAAGTATGTAAAACTGAGAGTGAATTAGACGAAAAGATTAAAAATGCCTTTAAATATGATAAAAAAATACTTATTGAAAAATATTTAGATGTTGAGAAGGAAGTTAACCTTGCGGTGTTCGAGAGTAAGGGAGAGTATATACTATCATCTACTGAAGAACCAGTAACGAAAGAAGAAATTTTAAGTTTTGATAATAAATATCGTAAAAATTCTGGCGGATTTGAGACTATAAAAAGAATTGTTCCTGCTGTAATTAGTAAAGAAAACGAAGAAAAATTAAAAACGACTGCCTTGCTTGTATATAGGTCGCTTGAAATGTTTGGAATTGTAAGATTTGATTTTATTCTTGATAAGGAAGGTAAATTATATCTAAATGAGGTTAATACCATTCCTGGTTCGATGGCAAATTATTTATTTGACAAAGAAAAATATGCATATCCAGTTTTGATAGAACTTATGATTAATAGTGCAGTATTTAGATATTCTAAAATGACTGAAGTTGAGAGAGTTTTTGATACAGATGTTCTTGAAAACGATTTTGACGGATTTAAAAAATAGCGGTTATATTAAACCGCATATTTATGAATAAAAATTTATAAAAATACAAACGTTAACTTGTATTTTAATTGTTTTATTTTTTGTTTTTATTAAGTTTAATTTTTTATTGTATCATTTATTAATTTAATAATTGTATTAGTGCCAATAGAATTATTGGCATTTTTCATTTTTAATATATATTGATTTTTGTTGTTTAAGATTTTAGTGATTACTTTTTTTAAATTATTAATCTCTAAATTGTCTTGTTTAATAAGTTCTGCATATCCACATTCTAAAAAGTATTTAGCATTTAGTTCTTGGTCACCTCTGCTTCCTGAAGATTGAGGAAGGGGAATTAAAATCATCGGTTTATTTAGTGCTAATAATTCAAAAATAGTGTTACTTCCAGACCTAGAAATAACTATATCGCTCAATGCAAAATAATTTTCAATATCATTTGCAAAATCTATTTGATAATAATTACTTTTATTAATATTTTTGTTAATGTTATTTCTGCCGACTATATGTAATATGGTATACTTATTCGCAAGTTCGTTAATATTATTCCAAATAAAATTATTAATATATTGTGCTCCTAGACTACCTCCAACTATTAAAATAATGGGTTGGTGGGTATTTGATATTTTGTGTCTATTTATAACAATATTTTTATTACCACTAAGTATTTTTTTTCTTATTGGTGAACCTGTAAATTTTGCATTTTTACCATATGCGTCTGCAGTTGCTTTAAAACTACAACAAATATATTTAGATTTTCTTGCAATCAATTTGTTTGCAAGACCTATGCTAAAATCACTCTCGTGGGTTAATATAGGTATTTTTTGAGAATATCCTGCAAAGCAAACTGGAATAGACACATATCCGCCTTTGGAGAAGATAATATCTGGTTTAATCTCTTTTAGTATTTGCTTGCATATACTAATGCTTTTTAATAGTTTAAACGGAATTAAAAAATTTTTTAATGTGAAGCTTCTTATTAATTTGACTGAAGGAATTTCTATAAATTTAATATTTGGGTATTTGGTTACAATGTCTTTTTCCATTCCGTTTGAACCAATATAGTAAATATTGAAATCTTTTAATTCGTCAATCAAGGCAAGATTTGGCATAATGTGACCAGCAGTTCCTCCGCCTGTAAAAACAATCGTTTTCATTATTAACCCCTTTTAAAGTTTAGTAAATATAAAAATTATACTATAAATTAATTTATGATTTTTATGACAATATTATGTGTTAGTTAATAAAATGACCATTTGTAT
>JBJEXU010000125.1:0-8861 GCA_051886095.1 Christensenellales bacterium
CGCAAGAAACCATAAAAGACAACCTACCCAATTCGCAAGTATGTAATAGGCTAGCATATTTCTATAGTATGTTTAGCGATAGTACCAGACTTAAAATAATAATATCACTACTCCTTAAAGAAATGTGCGTGAATGACCTATCACAAATATTAAATATTAATCAAACCACAGTTAGCCATCAATTAAAAATTCTAAAAAGCAATGGTGCAGTTACAACCACTAGAAGCAATAAATATATATTTTACAAAGTTACCGATAAGTTCATAAATAATATAATGGTTAGTGGAGTAGATTATATTTTAAAGCAAAAAAGCCAGTAATAAATTACTGGCTTTTAACTCCAAAAATAATAAATTGCCTGATTTGTAAGGTAACTGCCTTAATTAGGCAATTTTTTATTAACCTTTTTATTGCTACTTTATTAAATAGTCAAATTAATAATTTAACTATTATAAAATTTTTATGTTACTAACATAAAAACTCTTTAAAATTATATTTTCCTAAAAACTTTAGAAAAATAAAATCTCAATATAGCAATCTTAAATTTTCTAAATATATAGTTCTATTATTGCGATAGAACTGGCAAGTCTTCTTTTCACCACAAGTTAAGTCTTCCTTGTTGTAGATAAAAGGATTGCAAAAAACTATACACCAAATTTTAATTTTATAACCAAATAACACAATGTGAAAAATAAAAAGTGTTAGAATAACTATAGATGGTGAGTTTGATAATACATTAAAAATAATATAGCCTTTAAGGGCAATGCTTTCAATAAAGTTTGCACCAACTGGCAATACGCTTATAATTTCTTTAACAAATAATACTAATTCTCTATTAAGGACAAACAAAAAAAGTAGTCCAGTTACAACTAGTTGGATAAAATTAAAATAGTATTTAGAAAATCTATTAACTTTTTTTGCATTAAGGTTCTGCATTTGTTGTCCTTAAACTTAAATTGATTTTTTATTAGTATATAATTTTAAACTGAAGTCGTCAAGTAATTATTTATGAGCATCTTCCCCATAAATATTTTTATATTTTAACTTTTACAAACTAATGCTTTGTAATAAGCAAAACTTTAAGTTATAAAAAACCTACATATCTAAGGCAACCATTTGCTTAAAATATGTAGGCAATTCATTATTTATTAATTGGAAGAACAAGTCCGAGTTTACTATAAACTGAATTAATTTTTTCATTCGCTTTTGCTTCGGCTTTCTTTCTGCCTTTAGTTAGTATTTCGTCTAAATAATCTTTATTATTTAGATATTCAAAATATTTAGTTTGCACAGGCTCTAAGGCTTCCACCACAGCCTCGGCTACTTCAGACTTTAAAGTTCCATAATTAGCATTGTTAAAATGATTTTCGGCTTCTTCTATACTTATTCCCTTTAGTGCAGAATATATTGTAAGCAAATTGCTAACGCCCGCTTTATTTTCTGGGTCAAAATAAACTTTACCTTCGCTATCGGTTACTGCTTTTTTGATTTTTTTACGAATCACATCTGGAGCATCTTCTATAAAAATACAGCCGGTATCTGTCCTATCAGATTTAGACATTTTCCTTGTAGGGTCTTGAAGTCCGCAAATTTTAAAGCCTTCTTTTCTAATCAATACATCAGGGACTTTGAATGTGTCACCCATTTTATGATTAAATCTTATAGCAATGTTTCTGCATAATTCCACGTGTTGTTTCTGGTCTAAGCCCACTGGAACAATGTCTGTATCAAATAAAAGTATATCTCCTGCCATAAGTACAGGATAATCAAATATACCAACATTGGTTTCTTTTAACTTGGCTTGATAATCTTTAAATTGGGTCATTCTAGACGCTTCACCAAACATTGTAAAATTATTTAGAACCCAAGCCATCTTGGAATGAGCATTAACTTGACTCTGAAGATACAAAGTGCATTTATCAGGATTTAAGCCTAGAGATAGATAAAATGCAATTAGTTTATATGTATTTTCTCTTAACTCTATGGGACTAGGATTAATTGTAAGTGCGTGCAAATCAGCAACACAAATGTACGAGTTATATTCCTCGCTTAATTGTTTCAAAGTCTGTGCTACTCCAATATAACCACCAAGAGTTAGAACTCCTGTGGGTTTTATGGCTGTATATAATGTTTTCTTCTCCATATATCACTTCCTACTAAAATGCTAAGGCAAGTTCTGACTTAGCAAGTAACTTTAAGTTAGTCACATTATTATAATGTTATCTTTTCTAGTTTTTCCTTTTGTTCAGCAACAGATAAGTTGGCAATTAAGTCATCTAAATCGCCATTTAAGAAACCATCGAGATTATATGATGTATAGTTAATTCTATGGTCGGTAAGTCTACTTTGAGGATAGTTATATGTCCTAATTCTTTCTGACCTATCTCCCGTTCCAACTTGATTACGCCTATTCTTAGCATATTCTTCGTCTACTTGCATTTGATAAAAGTCATATAGTTTACTTCTTAAAATGGACATCGCTTTCTCTCTATTTTTTAATTGTGACCTTTCGTCTTGACAAGCAACTACTATACCAGTTGGCAAGTGGGTAATTCTAACCGCACTATCGGTTGTATTAACGTGTTGTCCACCAGCACCGCCACTACGATATACATCTATTTGCAAATCTTTCTCGTTAATCTCAACATCAACTTCTTCGTGCTCTGGTAAAACGGCAACGGTAGCAGTACTAGTATGTATTCTACCCGAACTTTCGGTCTCAGGCACTCTTTGAACCCTATGAACACCACTTTCATACTTAAACTTACTATAAGCACCTTTTCCAGAAATTCTAATCGTTGCCTCTTTAATTCCGCCTAGTTCGGTTTCGTTAGAATCTATAATTTCAACTTTCCAGCGTTTGCTATCTGCATACATTGAGTACATTCTAAGTAGCACTCCGCCAAATAGGCTCGCCTCTTCACCGCCTGCACCCGAACGAATTTCGATTATAACATTTCTGTCGTCATTATCGTCTTTAGGCAAAAGTAAAATTTTAATATTCTCGTCAAGTTCTTCAAGTCTTTTCTTACAAGTCTCAATTTCGTCATTAAGCATACTTCGCATTTCGTTGTCTGTTTCAATTTCTAGCAATTCATTATCGCTATCAATAGTACTTAAAACTTTGGAATATTCATCATAAACCAAACTAATTGGTTCTAACTCATTATACTCTTTGCAAAGTTCTGAGTATTTTTTTGAGTTGGCAATTACTTCAGGTTTAAGCATTTCTTTTTCAACTTCTAAAAACTTTTCTTTTAAAAATCTAATTTTATTTAGCATATTATTTCTTTCTCGCTTTTATGTATCTTTCTATTCCGCTATAATCTTTAAATATTTCAATGTCTTTGAAACTATCAGTTAGCAGTTTATAAATATCTAAACTCTCTCCAATTCCCATTTCCAAATAAATTAATCCATCTTTTTTTAAATAATCAGGTGCTTTAGCAATAATTGCCCTATAAAAATCAAGTCCGTCTATTCCACCATCTAAAGCAAGACTTGGGTCATAATCTTTAACTTCAATTTCAAGACGTTCAAGGTCATTTGATGGAATGTATGGTGGATTACTTACAATTATATCAAATTTCCCCGCAATATTGTCAAACAAATTACTACTGATAATATTAACTTTAATATTATTAATAGTTGCATTTTGTCTAGAAATTATTATTGCTTTTTGGCTTATATCTGCTAAAGTAACATTTGCATCAAGATGTTTAGATAAAGCAAGACCTATACAGCCACTACCACTACACAAATCTAAGATTTCTATGTTTTGATTTTGAATATTATCCCTTATGATATTATCTACCATAATTTCAGTTTCTTGTCTAGGCGTTAATACATTTTTATTAAAAGGTATCTTAACACCCAGAAAATCTGTAAATCCAATAATACTATCCATTGGTTCGTGCTTAAGCCTACGAGTTAATAATTCTTTAAAATGATTAAATTGTTCATCTGTTATACTATCTATAGCAATTAATTGCGACCTACTTACATTTAAAATATGTGCAAGTAAAAATTCAGCATCAACTCCACTTAGGATATTATTTTCAATTAATTGTTGTCTAGCATTTTGCAATATTTCTTTTACCTTACACATTAAAAACTCCTAACAATTTCTTAAATATATTAGTTTTAATTATAAACCTAAAATCAACATATTTTACAGGAAAAATACAAAGAAAAAAGGCAAGAAAAATTCCTGCCTATAATTTCAATTAATCTAGATTGTGTTTTTTCTTAAACTTCTCTACTCTACCAGCAGTGTCAACAAGTTTCTGTTTACCAGAATAGAATGGGTGACATTTATCACACACATCAATTCTTATTGTATCGCCTTTAACAGTAGATTTGGTTTTAAATTTAGAGCCACAAACACAAACAACTTCAACCTCGTGATAATCTGGATGTATGTTTTGTTTCATAATACTCACCTCTTTATAATTAATGCTTTTATATTTTACATAACAATAGCCCATTTGTCAAGACTTTTAGCAATAAAATATACATTAAATATAAATTGATAAATACTTTAAAAACTGTTTTATTTTGATAACGGACAAAATTAATATCAATATAAAGTTCAAAATATTAAAAATTTTATTTTAATAAAAATCAACTTATAAATTTTGTTGAAATGCACCTTTAAGCCTATCTGCCAAGTCGCCAGCACCGAGAACCAACACACAATCATAATTTTTAGCATTATTATTAATGTAGTTAATTAGATTTTCTAAGTCATCAAAATATTCTTTATTTTTTACTTTTAATGAATTATACAAATCCTCTGCAGTTCCTCCAATTATCAACTTTTCTCTTGCAGGATAGGTTTTATATAAAATTATATTTTCTAAACCCGAAAGAACTTCAATAAAATCATCAAAAAGTTTCAAAGTTCTAGAATATGTGTGTGGCTGAAATATATAAAGAACTCTTCTATAAACCCCTTTAATCCCTTCTATGCTTGCAGTTAATTCGGTTGGATGGTGGGCATAATCTATAATTATATTGCATTTGTGAATGGTGGCAATTTTCTCGTATCTTCTCTCAACTCCCATATAATCGGCAAGTGCATCAACCATAGTTCCCCTACTTATACCAAGTTTATGGGCTGTGGCTATTGCAAATAATGCGTTAGTAATATTATGTAAACCTATAACATTAATTCTAAAGGTCTCAAAATATTTATCCAAATAAAATACATTAAAATTATATCCTTCACCTAAATATTCAATATTTTTAACCTTCCAATCTTTATCAATTAAAATAGTGTCATCGTGTGTTATATTTAAGCCGTCAAGTGCTATCAAAGTTCTTCCTCGTCTTGCAAAATTACTAAAAGCCTTATGAATACTATTAAAATCCGGATAATAATCAAGGTGGTCAAGTTCTATATTAGTTATAACTGATATAAATGGTTCTAAATACCTAAAACTTTCTCTATATTCGCAAGCCTCTACTAGGAAAAATTTATTGTCACCAATTATTGTATTGCCTTTAAGATTAATACTTTCACCGCCCAAATGTATTGTTGGATTAAGTCCTGCATATTGCATTATAAGACCAAGCATAGCGGTGGTTGTGGTTTTGCCGTGAGTTCCAGCAACAGCAATAACTTTGTCATATTGTTTAGATACAAAACCTAGAAATTCTGAACGTTCAATTATAGGAATACCTAATTCTTTTGCTCGAAGTATTTCTGGATTGTCCCCTTTAATTGCTCCAGAATATATAATCAAATTAATTTTTTTATTAATATTTTTTCTATTATGATTTGGATATATAATAATACCTAAAGATTTAAGAGTGTCAATTTCTTTAGAGATTCCTGTGTCACTACCTGAAATAATTGCTCCTTTGCTAAGCATAAGTTTAGCAAGCCCAGACATACTAATTCCACCTATACCTATAAAATGAAGGTGTAATTCGTTTAAATTATGTAAATTTTTCATAATAATTTATATGAAAGTATTTTAAAAAAGTTGTAAGAATAATAGTTTTAGTGATAAAATATAAATAGCAAATTATAAATGCTAATATTAAAAGGGGAAAGGTATAGGCTATTGAAAATTACTGACATTCGAATTCGTTTAGTTCAAAACTCTGAAAGCAAACTTAAAGCAGTAGCATCTATTACTATTGATGATTGTTTTGTAGTACACGATATCAAAGTTTTGGAAGGAAACCAAGGTTACTTCGTAAGTATGCCAAGTCGTAAGACTCCTGAAGGCGAGTACAAAGATGTTGCTCACCCAATCAATACTCCTACAAGAGAAGAGATTAATAGATTGGTTCTTGCTAAGTACGAAGAAGAAACTAAAGCAAATGCTTAATTTTTTAAGCAAAAAAAAGACTACTTATTCAATTAACATTAAAATGAAGAGTAGCCTTTTTTATTGACAAACTAATTATTAATAATTATATCAAATAAATGGTACAAGATAAATAGAAGCAATTATTTTAAAAATTTTCTAACTTATTAATTTATTATAAAATTTTGTAAATAAAATACTAAAATAAACTAAAAAAGATACATTTTTAACAATGTATCTTTTTTTTAATTATTTTTCTGTTTTTAAGGTTGGATAACCACTTAAATTCCAGTATGATGTACTAAATCCTTTCTCGGTATATGTAGAAGAAGTTTTCATTTCGCTTGTAGATTTTTTAGCTTTTACATAGTCGGTTGAAATCACTCCTGTATTGCCGTAAGAATATGTAGCGCCACCATCAGTATTATTATCAAATACATATTGCATAATGTAACCAGCCGACCTAGTACTATCAGTGATAGTGTGATTATGAATTGCTGAACGAGTAACAGCATAACTATTACCACTTCCCGAGAACTTAACTGCCGCATAGCAATTCATTATAATTCCAACTTGACCAGAACCACCAGCGTTCTTAAATGAACCACTTGCATTAACACTACAAGCCAAACCGCCTTTGTAAGAACTACCTGAAGTTCCATTTAATGTTGCTCTTGTATAACAATTCTTAACAAGTCCAGAATTAATAACTCCGATTAAACCTCCAACCATAACACCTTTTACAGTTGTAGATTCCCTAACTGCCGTTCTGTCAATAGACACACTTGCACTACTTAAAGTGCTATTAGCAGTATCCAAATCCTCATATCTATAACCTTTCTTATATTCAGAGAAAGTTAATTTAATTGTATCTCCTCTATTAAGAGTTCCTGCAATACCGCCCGCATAGTAACCGGTAATAGTGGAACTTCTAATAGTGCTTGTTGAAACCTTATAAGTAGTGTAGCCTACTATTCCACCCGCATAAGATGTTGAACTTGTTGGGGCAGATATTGTAGAAGTTACTAGACAACTTGAAACTGAACTATTAGAATAGCCCACAATACCACCCGCATATCCGCCACCTGAAGCAGAGATAGTTGCAGATACTGTACAATTACTTATAGAAGAATTATATGCCCTACCAACAATACCACCAGCATAACCAGTACCTGCTGTAGTTGTCACTTTAGTTGAAGTAACTTTACAACTAGATATAGTGGTTGAACTAGACGCATAACCAACAATACCTCCTACATAGACTGTGCCAGTAATATCAGAATCCTTAATTATCATTCCACTAATTGATGCTTTGCTAGTATATCCAAACAGACCTGCGTAAGTTACTCCTGAGACTATAATTCCAGATAATGAATAAGAGTCTAAGTTCTTAAGCGTACCAGTAAATGGATCGGAATAAGTGCCAATAGGTGTCCAATTTCCTACATCTATATCGGCTGCAAGTATATATGTCTTATTTAAGTTATATCTAATAGAATTTAATTGAGCAAGAGTATAAATGTAGCCATTTGCTGGATATGCATTAGGATCTTGCACTTCAAAAGATACTTGAGCACTTGCCGAACCATAAGTAGCAGTTACTGTATATGTGCCAACCGCAAGACTGCTTGTGCTAATTGTAAGTGTATTGCCATTCTTTGTTTCGTAACTATCGGAAGTTGTGCTATTCCAAGTAACCGTGCCTGTCTTATTTAGGTTAGCGGTAACTACCACATTAGTTCCCTTATTAACTACAGTATGATTAATATTTAAAGTAATTGTAGTAGGAACTTCAACTACTGTAATTGATGCTGTAGCAGTAGCCTTAGTATTTCCATTACTATCTTTAGCATATGCAGTAATAGTAACCGTGCCAGTATTGACTGAACTTGCGGTAACAAGTCCACTACTATTAACTGATGCAATATTAGAATTAGAAGAACCCCAAGATACACTACTATACGAACCAGTAGGTGTTAATTGCTTAGTTGCTCCTTGATATAATGTAGCACTTGTTGGACTAACAGAAATTGCAACACCACCAGATGGAACCGCTTTGACAGTTACATAACATTGTGCTACTGCACCAGAACTTGATTTGGCTGTAATGGTTGTTGAACCTGCAGATTTAGCAGTTACTATTCCCTTGTTAACTGATGCAACACTGGTATTGCTTGAAGTCCAAGTTAAACCACTATAATTTCCAGAAGCCACTAATGTTAAGGTATCACCTACATAAATGGTAAATGATGAATAGTTTAGTTCAACATATTCCACATCATCGCTAGGTTCACCTATTGATGTTTTTTCTAAAATCTTAAAGTTTACATATGCAGCACCTACATAATGTGCCGTTGTTACTTCAATAGTAGCAGTTGCATTACCTATTCCAACGATTGTATAGTTCATAGAGTTACCACTCATAGAAACTGTTACAACAGAGGTATTGCTACTAGTAGCCTTATAACTTAAGGAAGCATTAGCACCATTACTAATTGTAACCGAACCGGTCTTTTTAATATCTTCATAGTAACCAGTAAT
>JBJEXU010000126.1:0-8842 GCA_051886095.1 Christensenellales bacterium
TAAAGGGTTTTACCCTAAACTGAAAAACCCCCAGTTCAACTGGGGGATAATTATTATTTATTAAACTACTAATGGTAAAATTACACCAAGTAATACTACAAGAAGTAAAACAAAGTATAATACTTTCCAAACAGTTTGTTTGCTTCTAACATATTTCCAAGCAAGGAATGCTACAATGCTAATAATAACAGCAGTTGCAAGACCTTGTAGGGCAGAAACAACCTTAAGATTTAGTCCGCAAAGTGCAAGAACAGAAGCAATTAAATAAAGAATTGCTACAGCACCAATGGAATAGAAACTAATCTTATTTATTCCCCAAGTCATAATTCCGCCACTATGATGTCTAGACTTCTTTGAACTAGTGCTACTATTATTGCTAGAAGATTGAGTTGTTGACTTGGTTTCTGGCTTCTTAGTAGTAGAAGATTTGGTAGTCTTAGTAGTAGTTGTAGACTTAGAACTTGCAGGTTTAGTTGTGCTAGAAGTTGTTTTTGTAGTCTTTTTAGTTTCAGCCATATTTAAAATCTCCCTTTAGTTATTGATATTATATTTTAACACATTATTTTATAAATGTTTAAGAAAATAAGTGGTTTTTTGTAAAAAAATCAAAATTTTTATATTAATTTATGATTTAATAATTCATTAAATGATTAAAATTTTTTAAAATCTTTGGAATTTCAATAATTATTTATTAAATAAATTATGTTTTGTTGTGAAAAAATGTTTTAATATGGTATAATTAACGATAGGAAGCGACACAATAAGTTCCGTTCGATATAAATTCATACTATTTAAGAGTGCGGATTTTAATAAATCGGTCGTTGGCAAATTAATTGATAAATAAAGTATTCCAGTTACAAAATTAAAGTTTAATAAATCATTATGTTTAAAACGAATTTGTTATTTTCTAAAACTAAAAAAAAGTTTAATATTTTAACAGTTTTTCTCAATTTTCTTGGGAATTTGTTTTTCGTATATTGCCTTATTGTTGCTATAGCATTAGTAATATTTTCTAGTGTGACAATTGAATGTAAAGTTGTTGGACCAAGTATGCAACCAACTCTTAATGCCGATTTAAAAGCGGGAAATGATATAGTTTATGTTAATAAATTTGATAGAGATTTTGAGTATGGAGATATAGTTGTTATTGATGTTTCTGAGGACAAAGACCCGCTAATTAAGCGTGTAATTGGTGTGGGTGGAGATATAATTGATATTGTTAATACAGATTACGGATATAAACTTGAAATTAATGGCAAATTAATAGAAGAGGACTATTTAAAACTTGATTATTCTATAATAGACCCTAAATATCAGAACGGGAATGATGTTTGTTATAATAATTTTAAAAACGATTTAATGATTAATTATCCTGAACTATTTATAAATGTTGAAATAGATGGAGAGATGGTTAATAAATTATTAGTTCCAGAGGGGCAAGTATTTGTTCTTGGAGATAATCGACACGTAAGTTTAGATAGTACTCATTATGGAACTTTTAAACTAACTCAAATTGAAGGAACCGTTGAGAGAATTAAATATTCTAATACGAGAGACTTTGAATTTTATTTTAATTATATAGTTAAAGGAGAGTTCTTCCAAACTATATTAAATTGTTTAAAATAACTTGAGTTTACTTGTTGAATTAATTTTTTTATAGTAATATGTTAATAAGTGAGGGGCTTAAAATGCAAAAAAGTCTAACTAAACACAAATTAATAATTCTACTAATGATGCTTGCTTTGATTTCTTTTTTGTCGTTTCATAGTTTAATTGTTGAGGCAAGTTCTTATTATGAACCAAATGTTAAGGAAACCACCCTTAATACCACAGAAAGTATTGACAATGTGACAGGAGTAGAAGATGATGGGTCTGGAGAAAGTGGAACGGGAGAAACTGGGACGGGAGAAGAAGGAGAACCCGAAGTGCCAGAAACGACTTTTAATGGCTTTGTAATTAGCACATCTATAATTACAGATAATTATTTATACGATGCATTGCTAACAATATACAAAGCAACAGATAGTAATTACAAAGGTTCTAGCATTTATAGTGATATGTTTAAAGATTTCACGGAAATTAATGTAGATGGTAAAAACATTTCTAGTCTAACAGGACTAGATAAACTTGACCTTGATAATCTAGAAACCTTTAGTGCAAACTTAAATAATATTTCAATTTTTGACGAGAATGTTTTTGTAAATACTGACATTAATAAATTTAAGAATTTATCTCTTGCCTCAAATTCTCTTAATAAATTTCAAATAACTATATTAACAGGACTTAATAACATTAATTTGAGTAGTAATAAAATCTCAAATTTAGATTTAAGTAATATTGAAGCAAAAGTTCAAAATACGGAGTTTACACTAAATATAGCCAATAATAATTTAACTTCTATGAGCAGTATTATATTGCCAACTAGAAGAATTGGTCATATTAATATTAACCTTATAAACAATCAAATTACTGAAATCAGCGAAGATTATTTTACCGACAAATTTACTCTTGACATAGGTATTCAAGGTTTTAATCTAATAGATAATAAATATTATGCTAATACTAAAAACAATGTAATAATTTATAAAACCAACAATCCTAATTTAAGAATTGATATTTACAAAATTGATGGCGAAAGTGATGAACTAGTTAACTCTATTAAAGATTCAGATATTGTAGGTAACTATTTAAAATTAAACCTAAGTGTCGGAGAATATGAATATGAATATATGTTTGATGCAGAGAACGAAAGTGCATATAGCAAATATGATAGTAATAGAGCATATTTAGGTTCTAATAGATTTAGTGTTATACCTCAGAAAGTATCATATCTTTTTAATTATAAGGGTAAAGATTATGAATCTTTAAACAAAGTTACTGGAGTGGTGCTTGTTAAGTTGTCTTGCGAAGAAGGCGCAACTATTCTTTATCAAGTAAATGGTGGTCAGTGGACTGAAGGCAATTTGATTGAGTGTAATAAAGGTGGAACTTATAGTATTAAAGTAAAAGCAGTTATTAATGGAATAGAAAGCGAAACAGAAAATATCCTTGTTAGAACATCTCTTAATTTATATATTCCTGATGGACTAATGTTAGCATTCGTTTTGCTTATAGCACTAGTATTGTTCTTGATTGTTCTTCCAATTATAAGTAAAAAATATTTTAAGAAAGATTAATTAAAAAAATATCTTCTATTATGAAGCAAAATCTTAAGAAATGCTTTAATAGAAGATATTTTTTCAATTGAATTTACTAGATACTTTAGCAGTAATATTATTCTTGGCTATTTTCCTTTGCATTTTAGGTGAGTAAAGTGCAAAGAAATCCCCACAATTTATCGTTTTTAAAGTGTTTAGATAATCTACTGGGTTATTGGCAAAACCATTCTTAATAGCAAGGTCGGTGGCAAAACCGCCTAGTATGTAACTCATATAATGTCCAGGATACTGTGTGTAGTCTAACATATATTCCATAGCCTTTGCCTTGGGATATTTACCAAGTAAATAGACATAAATATCCTCAAATGCTTTTTCTAAGTTCTTCTGTAGTAGATGATAAGTAATCACCGAGCCTTCAGACATCATTGACATAGCATAAGCTGAACTTCTACTGTGACACATTGCAAACATTGCCCAGCCATTGATAAGATAAGTAGCACCATTATCAAAAGAAATGTTTTGAGTTGGGTCTACTGCCGTATTATAAAAATATCCATATCCGGGATAAACATTAAAATAAATCATATGCTCTAATTGAACATCGGTTAATTTATTGTTGTTAGAATAAATAAATAATCTATTCGTATTAAAAGAAACATTTTTACTAATCCACTCGCCATAGCCATAATCATCAACTATTGAAATTGGTACATTTTTTCTAATATTGCTTCTTCCATATATAGATGATAGTATAGTATCTTGTTGAAGTCTCTGAATAAGGTCTCTAGCCTTATTTTCATATGAAGCGGGTTTTAATGTTTTCTGAATAATATTAACCTGTTTCATTTTGCGATATTTATTAATAAACTTAAGTGTGGGTTTATAATATTCACCTAGTATTTTCTTAACTATAGCAGGCATAGGGTTTACTTTACTTGCTAAGACTGCTTTATTTAACATTAATTCAAAGAAACCTTTATATGCAGAAAATTCTTCTTTAATTTTTTTCTTAAAATATGGCACAAGTATATTTGGTAGATATAATATACCCTCTTGTCTTTTTAAAATAGATTTAATAAATACTTCTCTACCCAAATCGGTTTTTATTATTTTAAAATGTTTCATAATTTGTAATAAGGAGAATTTATTTCGATAGAAATCAATCTGAACATCCATTATTTCTCTTTCATACGTATTAAGTCTTAAACTATGCTTTTTAACATCTTTATAAATAATATTATCAAAAGCAATTCTTTGCTTCCAATCGGCATATTGTAATAATTTCATTAGTTTCCCTCTATTTTTGTTTAGATTTTTTCTTTGGGGTAACAAGTTTCTTTAGTTGTGACCAGAATATTATAAGAATTTGACCAACCGCACCAATAATAAATATAAACCAAAAATTGGTTTGGTTAATAATTAAATAAATATTGAGTATTATACTCCAAAATAAAGCAGATACTGATATTGTTAACCATATATTTTTAAACCAAATAGCAGATAATACAACCACTACAATTAAAGAGATTGGAATAGTAATTATAAAAGTTAGCCAAAGTCTAGGCATATTGGTGGTCTGTTGAAGCACAAAAAATACTATAGTAGATAGGAACCATACAAGACCAAAACTAAGTAGAGTAATAAGAATATGGTTTTTCCAGAAAGCCTTTGATATTTTCTTTTTTTCTGGATAAATAAGGTCATTGACTGTTGTTCCGAAAAATTCAGCAATATTAGTCATTGTCTCAATATCTGGAATTACACTACCAACTTCCCATTTAGATACTGCTTTGTCTGAATAATTAAGTTTCTCAGCAAGCGCAAGTTGGGTTAGATTGTTTGCTTTTCTTAGTTTTATTAAATTTTGACTAAAATTCTTCTTAATCTCTTCTTGAGTCATCTTGCTTTCCTTTAAAAGATTTTACTTTTTTAAATTATTTTATCAAAATTTGTTATGTCTTGCAACTAATTTATATTAACTCTCTTGTTGGGAGAGTTTAGTTTATTATCAAGAGAGTTGATTTTTTTATAAAGAGAACTATAATTATATAATTAGGGTGTATAATTTTATTAAATCTAATATAATGTTTATATAAAAAATAGGAGAATGTATTATGAAAATTGCTATATCTGCGGAGACCGCCATAGATTTACCAAAAGAAATGCTAAAAAAGTATGATATTAAAACAATACCTTTTGGAATTAATTTTAATGAAAAATTAGTGCAAGATAGAGAGGGCATTTCTCAAGAGATTTTTGACTATGTAGAGAGGACTAAAGTTTTGCCTAAAACTTCGGCTGTATCACCTGAACAATTTAAGGAATATTTTAGTAACCTACTTAAAGAATATGATGCTATTATACATATTTCACTTGGTTCTGACCTTAGTAGTACTTATAACAATGCAAGGCTTGTTGTGGAAGAAATGAAGAATGTATATGTGGTTGATAGCAAAAACCTTTCTACGGGTATTGCCTTACTTGCTATATCCGCTAGAGATTTTGCCGACGAAGGTAAAACTCCAGATGAAATATATAATATGACTACGGCTTTGGTGGAAAAATTAAAAGTAAGTTTTGTTCTAGAAAGATTAAATTATTTATATAAAGGCGGAAGATGTAATGCGCTTACTTTGTTTGGTGCAAATTTATTAAAAATTAAACCAGAAATAGTTGTAGATAATGGTCGTATGGTAGTTGGTAAAAAATATAGAGGACATATAAATAAAGTAGCTGAACAATACTGTGATGACTTAATTGCCTCTTATCCTAATCCAAGAAAAAAATATGTTTTTGTAACGCATTCTTCTTCTATGCCAGAAGCAGAAAAGTCTTTGGTGGAGAAACTAAAGTACGCAGGCTTTGAAAATATCTTCAACACTACTGCTGGAGGTACTATTTGTAGCCATTGTGGACCAGATACAATAGGTATATTATTCATTGATAATTAAATCTATTAGGAAATGAGAATTAAATATTAAAATAATTTAAAATACATAATTGTGGCAGTACATTATGTATTTTTTATTAAATCTATTAAATAAATTAGCAAATTTATCTAGTTCGTGTTAAAATACTATTAGATTTCCAAATGGAGTATTAGTTATGAATATTTTTAAAAAAATATATTGTAGAACCTTTCAAGGCATTATGAAAATAGTCCTTCCTTTAATGCCTTATAGAGAACCTAAGGCTTTAGAAAAAGTGGAGGATATTGCTCCAATTTTAATTGAAAAGGCTATAAAAAATGTTCTGCTTGTTACAGATAAGAGTATAAAAGAATTGGGACTTACTAAAACTTTAGAAAAAAGTCTAGAAGATAATAAAATCAAATTCAAAATATTTGATAAAGTCGTTCCTAATCCCACTTCGGCTAATGTTGAGAATGGTCTTAAAATATATAACGAAAGTGGTTGCGGTGCTATAATTGCTTTAGGCGGTGGTAGTGTTATGGATTGTGCTAAGGCTATAGGCGCAAGAGCAGTAAACCCTAAGAAACCACTTAACAAAATGAAGGGATTACTAAAGGTTAAATATCCTCTTCCTCCGCTTTTTGCTATTCCTACTACTGCAGGAACTGGTAGCGAAACAACAGTTACCGCAGTAATAACAGATAGTGTTACTCATCATAAATACACAATTAACGATTTTGACCTTATTCCACATTATGCAGTATTAGATGCTAGCCTTACACTAGGATTACCTAAAGGTCTTACGGCTACAACTGGTGTGGACGCATTAACTCATTCGATTGAAGCATTTATTGGTGGGGCAACTACTGAAAATACTCGTAAGAATGCACTTGAATCGGCAAGATTAATATTTGAGAACTTGCCAAAAGTGGTTAAAGATGGAAGCAATATTAAAGCGAGGAAAGAAATGCTCAGAGCATCATATATGGCAGGTCTTGCTTTTACAAGGTCGTATGTTGGATATGTACACGCCATTGCTCATACTTTGGGCGGAGAGTATGGTGTTCCTCACGGACTTGCTAATGCGGTAATACTTCCTTATATGTTAACTGAGTATGGTAGTAGTGTTTACAAAAAATTAAAGGTTATGGCTGTGTATTGCAAAATTGCAGAATCTGGCGATAGCGAACAAATAGCAACTAAGAAATTTATTGATAGAATAATTGAAATGAATGAAGATTTTGATATTCCAAAAGCATTTGATTGCATTAAAGAAAAGGATATCCCAGAACTTGCCAAGAAAGCCTCTGCTGAGGCAAATCCTCTATATCCCGTTCCTAAACTTATGTCGGCTAAAGAACTAGAGAAAATGTATTATAAAGTGCGAGTTTAAAAATAATTATAATATTTAAATTTTAAGTTTTGGATAATCGGAATTATAGAAAATTTTTAACTTGACTATATAATTAAAACACTTGTAACAAATGTTTTGTTTCCGTGCTTTATCAAAATAATAAAAAATGCTTGATTTAGTAATGAAATAATGATAATATCAATATATAAAAATATAATTGTAATTGTGTGCATTTGCAATTTTATATAAAAATTAGGAGAAAAAGATTATGAATATATCAGACGTAAGAATGGGTCAAACAATCGAATGGGAAGGCAAACTATGGTATGTTGTTGAGTATATGAAGGTTAGCCGTCCAAGACTTGCAGCCCTATTTAAAACTAAATTAAAAAATATTGAAACCGGACAAGTACTTGAAAAGAACTTTCTTCCAAGTGAAACTGTTGGAGAAGTTGCTCTTGATACTAAAGAAATGCAATTTTCTTATGAAGATGGCGACCTTGTTTATTTTATGGATTTGGAAACTTACGACCAAGTTCCATTCGACAGGGCTGTTGTCGCTGACCTTATGAAATATATCAAAGACGACACCGTTTGTTTAGTTAGATATGCTAATGGCAAACTTATCAACATTGAGCCTCCAACATTTATCGAATTAGATATCGTAGAATGTGAGCCTGCAGTTGCTGGAAATACAAGTGGTACTGCTTATAAGCCTGCTAAATGCGAAACTGGTCTTGTAGTCAAAGTTCCTCTATTTGTTAATAATGGTGAGAGAATTAGAATTGATACTCGTACTGGCGAATATATGGAAAGAGTTAAATAAACAATAATTAATTAAAGCATAATAACATACTGATTTTGTTATTATGCTTTTTTAAAACAGATTTAAATATTTTAATTTTTCTAAGTAGCGTATAACTTGTTTTTGTAATACAAGACTTGACTTATAAAAAAGAGCATCATTTGTGAAGTGACCCCTACGGGGTTCACTTCACATTGCGATGCTCTTTTTATGTTTGTTAGTTGCTGTGTTGTTGGTCTTTGGATTCTTCATTAGTTTTATTATCTTTCTTTTTCTTAGGAACTTTAGGCTTAGGCTTAACAAAAGCCCAAATTGCAAGTGCTATTTGAATAGGAATACCAATAATAAATATTAGCCATAACCAAGGCTGAATAGTATAGAATTGAACATAGATTGACCCAATAAAAGTCCATAGAAATATAGTAAGTATTACAAATTTATAAATATGTCTTCCCCAATATTTATTAAAAGGTAACATCACTAAACTTGCAACTGGTATTGCCCATAAAAAAATCTTCCAGAAAGTATAATTAAAAATAAGTTGAGCAGATACAAAAATTACTGTTGCTATTAGCCAAACAAGGGACATAGAAATTAATATTCCAGCAAGTTT
>JBJEXU010000127.1:0-2366 GCA_051886095.1 Christensenellales bacterium
CATATAATTCTAAATACTCTTTCAGTAGTTTTAGGTCTTCTGGAGATAAATTTTCCTTTAATTTGTTGTATAATTTTTCTTCTTTGTTTAGTTTTTTAATATTAAACTTTGAAGCCCTTGATATTTCAGCTATGTTTCCATAGTATAATTCTTTTAGTATATTCATTAGTTATTCTCCTTATTTGGTATATAAATCTTATCTGCAACCTTAATTGCTTTGTAAGTTACGCCGTTGATTTTTTGAGTTAAATACTCTGGTTTATCATCAGCATTTGCTCGCAAGATTATGTGTTCGTTGTCTTGTGGTGCTGGTTCAATGTTGACATCTAACATTTGCTCTTGTTTTGATGCTTCTATAACCTTAATTCCTTTTGAAACTAAGTAGGCACTAAATTGCCATAGTTTTTCAAATTTCCCATTTGAGTCAACTATAAAACTGAAATTATCTTCTGGATAATATGCTGTAATTCTAAAATAATTGTTATTCATTTTCTATTTCTCCTTCTTCACAAAAATCTTCTAAATCTTTTAAATTTGTAATTGGTGTTGGTGTATCTAATGTTCCCATACAATAGTCATAATTGTAATAATCAGCACTATTTTCTTGTAACGCTTTTAAAATATGTATTGATAAAAATAAGTTATCTTCATTTATGTTTTTAATCGCAAAATCTTTTAATGTATCAATGGTAGTAATGCAATTCGTTTCTTCTTGTAATTTTTCTACTGCTTCATCAAAAGTTAATTTATTTAATTCGTTAATTGTCATATTATTTTCTCCTTATATTGCTAATTGCCTCAACTTTCTATTGGCGTAAGGTAGCCATTTTTTATTTACAAAGTCCAAAACTTCATCATTTGGTTTTGTGTCGTGGTCGGCATAACATTGCAAAACTTTGTGATTTTTAAGCGAATATTCAAGTGTAACAAAAGGTGTTTGTTGATTGCTTTTATTCCTTACAAAGAATATCAAACTTTCTTCTCTTGCAAACTTTTGGTCATAGTTCATTCTTCCAACGCAGTGATGCAAAGTTTCGCCTTCGTTTATTAAATCTGCTGGACTTCTTGCTATGATTACAACAAAATCATCTTTCAAATTTCTTTGAAGTGCAAGATATTTGTTCGCAACTTGTTCAAACTTTGTGTATAACTCCTTGCGTTCTTGCTCATCTTTTAACGCTTTTGCAGTGTGATATTGGTCTATTCTAATATCGTGCCAATATTTGAAATTGTGTGGATATCTATGTTTATCCTCATTCATATCTAATCCCAAATACTCACAAGCATCTTTGTAATCTAAATAACTTGCAATATTTGTATTTTGTTTTTTGATATAATGAAAAAATTGTTCAATGTTGCCATCAAACAATTTCTCTATTTCTTGAAATCTTGTATTATTTTTTATACTTCGTTTATATGCAAATATAGAACTTGCAACATTCAATGTTTTGTTGTGGTTGTATGCGTATAGAATTGCTTGAATATCATAACAATGATGTGCAAAATCTTCGGCATTATTTATTACCCATTTTCTAAATTTCTTGTCTTTTGTAAGTTTTTTAAGAAGCATTACACTTGTGGCATAATGAGATAAGTTGAGTTTTACTAGATATTCAGTTGCTGGATATTTTTCATAAGTTCTTAAATACTTGAAAATATTGTGTTGTTTGTATTTATCTGCTTGGCTATATTTATACTGCTTAAAAGTCAAGGCAAATTCTGGATTTACAACTGGTGCTATTGGATCATAATATTTATCATCAGCCCAACACCAATCTTCGTATTCATATATTTTTCTGTGCTTTTGTAATCCTTGTTCATACCAACCAACAACATAGCCAACTGTTAGATAAAACTCCATATCTTTAACAAAGCATTTGTCATTATGTATGCCATGCACAGCAACTTGTTTTATATACCAGTCTTTATAATGTTCCTTTACTGCAACTGTTACTTTTGCAAGTTCGCCATTAAATTTAGTTAAGTATGAATAAAATCTTCTAACACTAGAATAATTTGGGTTTTGTTTTTTATCTAATTGTTTTATTCTTTTCACTATATATTTTGGAATAGGTTTAATATCTTTTTCTGTTATCATTTTAACACCACCTTTCCATCAAGCAACATTGAGATTGTTTTAAGTTGAAATTTATCAAAAGTCTGATTTTGAATGGTTATTTCTTTATCTAAGACTTCGCCAGTTTCAAAGTCAATTTTGGAGTTATTTTCTTCTTGTTTTTCATAAAATTTTATTTCATCATTTTCAATAACTAAAACAGTATATTGTTTTTGCAGTTTTTCTAAATATTTATCTTTTATATGGATAGGAAAACCAGCAAGAGCAACTTTATTCTCAAGTCCAACAT
>JBJEXU010000128.1:0-2357 GCA_051886095.1 Christensenellales bacterium
TTTGCTCCTTTAATATTCCATAAACATCATCAACATAAAATCTATAATTTATGTTGTTAAAAATTGCAGTGCAAAGTTTGCCTTTGTATTTTGCTTTAAATTGTCCACAAGACAATTTATCAATAATTTCAACCTCATCAAGTTTAGTTGAACAAATTTCATTTTTATTCAAAGATTGAATATAAGCATAAGTTTTAAATGGTTTCATATTAAGCTAACCTCGCAATTCCACCACCAAAGCTGTTAATAAGTATTGTTCCAAATTCAGACATATCTTCATCTGATTTATTCCAAACATAAGCAAATGCTTGATGGCTTCTTCCAAATTTTAAAAGCAAAGTGTCCCATTCTTCTTTATAGTCTGTTACTATCAAGAAATCATATAGTTCTCCAAAACTTGTATATTCGTGGGTTACTGCATATACTGTGCAATTATATTTATTTTCAATCTTTTTAATTTTGTTATTAAGTTCTTCATCTTGCCAAGCCCAAAAACCTCCAAAGTTTTCATAAAAACAAACTTCATCATTATTTTTAAAACCTTTAATGTATGGCTTGAAAATATCTAATTTTTCCATAAGCTTAATTGCTTTTTCTTTTCTTTCAATTTTTGTTGTATTCATAATTTTCTCCTTATCTAATAATTTCTAAAATTCCACTGTCACATTGTTCAGCATAATAGTCGCCCATATATCTTCCATAAGATTCAAAGTCTATAAAGTTTTCTAAAACTTCTGGAATTTTGTAGCAACTTTCATCAAATATCATTCGTCCATAGTCAGACCAGTCATAGCCTTTGTAATAATGAACATCATCACTCCAGTTTGAGCCTTTATCTTGAACTAAACTCTTAAAATCATCAAAAGTTCTAATTTCTAAAAAAGCAGACATTAGTTCGTAATTGTAATCATTACTTAAAACGTCTGCTTCCTGTAAAAGTTCAAAAAAGTCTTTTGGGTGAGTGTTGTCACAATCTAAACCGTTGCTATCTAAGCCATCAATATCTTGAATAAATAGTTCTTCATCAAGTCCATTAAGTTCAAAACCTTCTTTGGTTAGTTCCTCTTCAATTTCTGACCAGTCATCATAGTTAGATAAATCTAACCATTCACTTCCTAATGATTTGTTATTGCATTCGTTATATGAGCCCCAAGAGCCAATAACAATACTAATATTTCCCATATTAGTCCTCCTCAACTGTTTCAAAATCATTAACATCTATTTGAGCATTTAATGGTTCATATTCAAAATATAAATCGCCATCATTACTTAGTAGTAAATCAAATTCTCTAACAGTTATTTTTCCAGCTTTTGTTATTGCTATAACGATAGTGTTTTTATCAAAATTAACATCAACAATGTTAAAAGTGATGTCGTATTCGCCATCAAATAACTTAAACTCCTTTAAATAATATTGATTTACATTTTTGTTTTGATTAATCATTTTCAAAACCTCCTAAAAAATATTTCACCTTTCGGCAAAGGGCGTTGTAGCATAGTTTGACTTCATATTTTGTAAACTGAAAAAGATTGCTTTCTGGAGTCAATGAAAAAGAGAAAATATTTTTGTAAAAGAAAAAAGCCAATCATTGCGATTGACTCAAAAATATTTTATCCATTGACACCAGTAAAAACTATGCTACATTAGACCCCGAAAGGTGAATTTAGGAGAATAGTTTTCTTTTTATAAAAACTAAAAAAACGCAAAATGTATCTATGAGTAAAAATTGAAAATTTATGTATCTAATGTATCTATACTAGCCAAATTTAGGCAAAATTAGGTGGTTTTAGACTGTTTTTAGGTGTTTGTGTATTTGTTATAAAAACATAAATAAAAATCATTCAAAAATTTAGTGCTCGGAGAAAGCGGGTATGTATCTATAAAATTTTTGACTAAAAATTGAAATAAATCCTTATAAATACTGAAATTATCAGCGTTTATAAGGATTTTTTGCTGGAGCTGATGGCGGGAATCGGACCCGCGACCTACACCTTACCAAGGTGTTGCTCTACCCCTGAGCCACATCAGCAAATGATGATTTTTATTAAATTTTGAGTGGTTTTGTGGATGCTTGAAAAAGTGCTTTCCAGTTTTACCAAGGTGGTGCTCTACCGCTGAGCCACACCAGCAGATGCTGAATATTTTATTTGAAGTTTGTCTTTTTTGCGAGCACTTTTGTTTTTGACTTTCGGCTTGCAAAATTTTGCATTGCTAACGAAATAAATTATATTGTGATTGGCCGTATTTGTCAAGATATTTTCAAATAATTAAAACAACAAAAAAGCAGAGTTATTTCTAGCACAAAAAATGCTGAAATTTGCTCTGCTTTTATTTTGTCTAATTTTGTTTAGCAACT
>JBJEXU010000129.1:0-8777 GCA_051886095.1 Christensenellales bacterium
TTTGTTTTGCATACATCATATATTCTTTCTATCAGAGCAGATTTCTGAAAAGGTTTGATTATATAATAAGACGCTCCAGCATCTAATGCTTTTGTCACAAATGTATCTTGATTAAGACTACTTAAAACAATAAATTTACACTCCGGATGTTTTAATCTTTCTGTTTTAATTACAGTAAACCCATCACATTCAGGCATAATTATATCAAGTATAACGACATCAGGCTTATTTTGTTCAATGGCTTTTATTCCATCAATTCCATTAGTACAAGTTTCAATTATTTCGATATCATCTCGTTCACCAATCAAATCATTTAACATCTGAGTTATAATAGCGTTATCTTCAATAATAACTACTTTTATTTTAGGTTCCAACTTTTTCTCCTTAAAACGAACATCTTAATTATTATATCACTATTAATATGATGTTTCAACAAGATTTTTCAAATTTCGATGTCGAACAATGTCGAATTTTTAGAACAAATACTTAGTTAAAATTCTTTTTATTTCATTAATAGAAATTGGTTTTGGCAAAAAATCATTCATTCCCGATTTCTTAGCAAGATAAATATTCTCAACAAATGCGTCGGCTGTCATTGCAATTATTGGAATGGTTTTTGAATTTTTTATTGTAAGATTTCTTATTGCGCTAGAAGTCTGATATCCGTCCATTACAGGCATTCTAATATCCATAAAAATAATATCAAAATAATCGTCATTTTGTTTTAAAAATGTATTAATTGCCTCCTGCCCGTTTTTACAGGTAACAACATTATGATCAAGACTTTCAAGAAGAGTTTTTGCCACTTCAATATTCAAATCATTATCTTCGACCAAAAGAATTTTTTTAGAAGGCAAAATTTTCTCAGTTTCTGTTTTTTCCTCAATTTCAATATGTTTTTTATTTTTTACTTTTTTTAGATATATAGTGGCTGTTATTGTTGTGCCATCACCAATTTGAGAATCAACTTCAATATCTCCTTTCATTAAATGTGCAGTACTTTGGGCAATAGACATACCTAGCCCAGCACCATCAGTAATAAGTGAATAATCATTTTTTGCTCGTGCAAATGGTTCAAATATATGTTTAACAAAATCTTGTTCCATTCCAATTCCATCATCTTCGATAACAAATTGAAAACAAGCAAACTCATCAATTTGTGAGTTTTTTTCGGTGATTTTGAATTTTATATGTCCGTTCTCATTCGTATATTTAATGGCATTATCTAGCAAATTTAATAACATTCGCTTTAACTTTAAGAAATCCCCACAAACCCTATCTGTAACAAAATCTTGTAAAGATTCTAGTGAGATATTTTTTGACTTACAGTTTAGAGAAACTATCGAAAGAACTTCTTGAATACAATCTTTTATTGAAAAAACTGCATTATCTAATACCATTTTCCCCTTTTCAATTTTCGCCATATCTAATATTTGGTTTATTATCTGAAGAAGGTGATTTCCTGCAATATTGATTTTGTCTAAACAAGCAAGAACAGTTGAACTATCATTAATATTCATTTGAGCAATAGTTGACATACCTAGTATGGTATTTAAGGGTGTACGCAAGTCGTGAGAAATATTTGAAAGAAAAACAGATTTTGCTTCATTCGCAAATTTTGCACTTTTTAACGCTTCACTTAATATAATTTCATTTTTTTCTCTTTCTTTAATAATATTAGTTATATCTTGCTGAGTAAGAATTGCTTGACTGCAAGTTGCACCATTGAATTTTAGAGGCAAAATATTACAATTTTCATATTTCTCGTCATCTCTCATTATGTGAATAGTAAACGAAAAAATTTTATTCTCATCTTTAAAATATTTAACTAAAGATTCTTTTTGAAGAATGTTATTTATATGTTCTTTATCTTCTATCAACATATTTGTTATTTGTTCAATCAACTTGTTATATTTCCCGCTAGGAGAAATAAGATTTTGATATGGCGCCACATCACCCAAAAATTGATATGTATCTTTTTCAAAATCCAATAACACAAAACGACCAAAAAGTTTCTCAACTTTTGTAAATATGTGATTTGCTTGACGAACCTCTTTAAGTGTATTTTGAAGAAATTGATTTTCTTTTATTTTATAATTATATTCTGAGTAATCTAGTATAATTAAAGCACAAATATTTTCATAAATAGGATAAATAATGGCGTGTAATAGTTTTTCTGAATTGTCTATTAACATTTGCAAATCTTCTGTCTTATTATTATCTAAAGACTTAATTATTGCATTTAATATGCTAATACTAAAATTAGGGAAAAGTTGGTAAAATGGCTTTTCATAAAGTTTGTTTAAAGGAACTTTACTAAGTTTTGACAATGCAGGATTAGCATAAATAAAAGAAAAATCAACAATTCTATCTTGATTTTTAATAAGTTCAATAATGCAAAATGCTAATTGACTGTTTTCGTGAATGCGTTTATACGCTTCTACATTAATTGGCTTTGTCATTTGCTCCCTTCTTTTTCCAAATTTTACCAAACACGGTTAAGTTTGTCAAATAATACTTTGCAGTGAAAATTTATAACATATATTTAGAATTGTTATATTTTCTATAAATAATTTCAAAAAAAGACCTATAAAATTAATTTTCAGGTCTTTAAATTTTTATAGGGATTGCTTCCTGCCGGGGCATAAAAAATTTAAGTACAATTTAATTTTGGTGCATATCAAAGGACTTGCCAATGTGTCGTTAGACATATTTGTCGGCATTCGGGGAATTGCCGACTACCGGTTCGAGCAAATGCAACGCATTTAGCAAGCCCGCAGGGATTGCTTCCTGCCGGGGAGCATAAAAACAAAATGTAAATTTGAGTTTTGGTGCTCCCGGCAGGACTCGAACCCGCAACTTCTTGGTTCGAAGCCAAGCACTCTATCCAATTGAGTTACGAGAGCAAAAATTTTGAAACTTAAACCACTTCGTAGTGGTATGTATCTTAAACTGCCCAACTTTTAATTCTTGAAAGTGGGATTTTTATTAAATATAAATTAACAAATACATTATACTTAATTGTTTTAAAATAAGCAATGCTATATATAACATTGCTTAAAATTTTTTAATATAATCTACATATCTTCATTAGTAAATGCTAAAGATACTATTTTTTGGTCTTTGTTTTCACTATCAAGCACTCTATCTAGTTTATAACTTGCTCTTGCTAAGACCAGTCCAATTACTTTACTTGCTCCTGCATTTTTTAAAGTTTTAGCACATTCATTAAGTGTACTGCCTGTTGTATAAATATCGTCAACAAGCAAAATTGTTTTATTCTTAACTTTAGTTTTATCGGTAACCTTGAAAGCATCTTTTAGGTTGGCAAGTCTATTCTTTCGACCTAGTCCCGTTTGGTGAGGTGTATCATCAGGGCGAACGAGAATATTTAGAACAATATTGCCCTTTTCTTTTAATTCATTACATAAAACTTCGCTTTGATTAAACCCTCTAATTTTTAATCTATTCTTGCCAATGGGAACGGGAATAATAATATCAATGTTTTCCTCAATTTCATCAAATTTATCTGAGATAAGATAGGAGAAAGTCTCGCCAATATGTTTCACACTATTTTGTTTAAAAGAAATAATCTTCCTTTGAATTTCATTTGTATATTCAAGAGTGGAATAACATCTATCTAGTGCGGTTGTCCTATTTTTACACTCCACACAAACTTTACCTTTTGCCATCATTCTTCCGCCACATTTATGACAAGTAGGATTTTTAATTAAAGGGAGCAATTTGTAACAGTCGTCACAAATTCCAAATACTTTAGTTTCCTTTCCACAAAATATACATTTGACTTGTCTTGGAAAAAATAAATCTATAGCGTACATTTTTTCTCTCCATCTTGTTCTAAGAAATATCTTAGCATTGTATATCTAATCTTTGTATAGTTATTGTGTACCATTCTTGCAACGCATTGTTTAGTTCCAATAAGAACAACCATTTTCTTGGCTCGAGTCACTGCGGTATATAACAAATTTCTTGTAAGTAGCATAGGCGGACCAGAAATAACAGGAATTATAACTACATCAAATTCACTGCCTTGACTTTTGTGAATAGTAATAGCATAACTAAGTGTGATTTCACTTAAATCGCTTTTTACATACCTAGATAGTCTCCCATCTTCAAAAAGTATAGAAACCTCACTGGTATTTAAATCTATATCTTCGATAATTCCAATATCTCCGTTAAACACTCCCGCACCAAATACGCCGTCTTTCAACCAAGACCTTTCATAATTGTTGGTTATTTGCATAACCCTATCGCCTTTACGATAAATCACTTTATCTGTTTCAATCTCAAATTTACTAAGCGACGATGGGTTAAGTTCGTCTTGTAGACATTTGTTAATATTGTCAATTCCAACAACTCCACTTTTCATTGGGGCAAGTACTTGGATATTACTACTATCTATTCCCATATAATTAGGAATTCTAGTTACACACATATTAATTATACTTTTTAAAACTTCTTCATTAGTTTCTCTATTCTCAAAGAAAAAATCTTTGCTCTTATTATTTAGATTAGGCATCTTACCGTTATTAATATCGTGTGCATTAACAATTATATAACTATCTTCGCTTTGTCTATAAATCTGAGTGAGGCACATACTAGCAAAACAACCACTTGCTAGTATGTCTGCAAGTACATTACCAGCACCAACCGATGCCAACTGGTCTTTATCTCCAACAAGAATAAGTTTAGAACCTCGCTTAATAGAACGCACAAGATAGTACATAAGTTGGCTATCCACCATACTTACTTCATCAACAATTATTACATCATATCTTAACTTGGTTTGACTATTAAATATGAATTTATTTTCATCCCCTCCCGTCATTTCCAATGCTCTATGAATTGTACTTGCGTCTTCTCCAGTACTCTCACTTAGTCTCTTGGCAGCCCTTCCCGTTGGAGCCATTAATTTTACCTTCTTTTTCATACCTTTAAAGATTTGCAAGATACATTTTATAATTGTTGTTTTTCCGGTACCAGGACCCCCAGTTATGACAGAAACACCATTGTTAATGGCAATTTGTACGGCTTTCTTTTGATTTTCGTGCATTTTTATTTTATTGGTTTGTTCGTATAATTCGATATCTTGTGATATATCCAAATTAGAGTTTTCATTGTCTGCATCAATAAGTAATAGAGTATCTGCAAGCACTTTTTCAATCTTATAATACTGACTAAGAGCAAGTACTTCCTCATCATCAATCTCGAGCTTTTTAAGATATCCTTCTATTACCAATTTCTCTATTAAACTTTCTATCCTACTCTGCAAATCGGGGATTTTTAATAGTTCAAAAACACCTTCTGTTAAAGCAATAGTCTGCATATATGTATTGCCATTTTTGTCACTATTTTCTCTCATTATATGGAGAATACCTGCTCTAATTCTAAAATCGCTTGTTTCTGGAACTCCTAAAGCCATAGCAATTTTATCCGCCGTAAAAAAGCCTACACCATCTATATCTTCCACCATTTTATACGGATTATTTTTTAAAATATCCTCAGTTCCTTCACCATAATGATTGTATATTTTAATAGCAAGGTTTGTGCTTATCTTATATTGTTGCATTATCATTACAGCATTCTGCATTTGATGAACTTCTTCATAGGCTTTGCAAATTTCTTCTGCTTTTCGCTTACTTACATTCTTAACCTCAGCAAGTCTCTCGGGATTAAATCTTATAATATCGAGGGTTGCCTCGCCAAATTTATTAACAATATTCATAGCAGTAATTGGACCAACGCCCGGTATTAATCCCGAACTTAGATATCTTATAATGCCATCGGTTGTATTAGGCGGACTCATTTTAACACTCTCTACTGCAAATTGTTCTCCATACTTTTGATTAAGAACAAACTTACCATTAAGTTCTACCCACTCGCCTTCATTAATTATTGGAAATTTGCCCGTTGCGGTAATTAATTCGTCATTAACATCTACAAGAACTACTGTGTAGTTATTTTCATCATTTCTGTAAATGACTTCTTGTATCATTCCCTTAATTGTTGTTAAATTTTTCAAGTTTTTCATTTTATCACTTTCATTTTATTTTTTCTTGTTGCTCAATAACCGTCTCAATATAATTTTTGACAAGTTCAAATAAATCACTGCCTTCTCTATAATCGGCAGGAACAAAATAATTAACTCTACCTTCAATAAAGCATTTCTGAGCAACACCTTTAGATTTAGGATTAAACGGACTATATACACATATAGACATTCCGCCACTATTTTTAACTACTTTGAAAGAAGGAATATCCGTTTGACTATCACCTAAATATATTATATTTTTAAAAGGCAAAACATCATTATCTGACATTTTCTCATTAACTTTAGAAACATCACCAAGGTCATCAAGGACATTCTTTCTAACCCTAAAAATATACTGAACTTTGCTAGAATAATTAACTACCTGACTAGGCCAATAAGCATAGCCTTGACTGTCATAAGCAAAAAAGTTGGCATAAATTCGTTTTAAATATTTTGCAATAGAGCAACCCTCGACAATTTCTTTAAGTCCGCTACTAATAACATAATGTTCAATCTCATAGCCTTTTGATTTGCCAATAGCATTTATTTTATTAAACCATTCTTCTACACCGGGATAATACACAATGTCTTTGCCAAAATTCTTAAGATATTCCTTGGTTACTTTCTTATCTTTATTTTTAGCAGTACAAACAATGCCAGCCATCATAGATAGGCACATATCCATATCTTCTCCACCTACAATGTTGTCATTATCATCAAAATATTCCCTAATATCGTTATAACCAAGGTCTTGCATTAATCCGAAGGACTGCATAAAACCATCTGTTAAGGTATAATCAAAATCATAAAGTAAGGCAATTCTTTTCTGCATTGGCACTTCCCCTAAAATTTATTTATTCTTTTTAATTCTTTCAAGAATTAAATCTTCTACTTCCTGCTTGCTTAGATTAGTAGTATCAATTACATATGCACCTTGCGGTATTACAAGTGGTGCAAATGCTCTAGAACTATCTTGCTCATCTCTAGCAATCATATCTTTTTTAACACCTTCAAGAGTTACTTCTTGTTTGTTTTTCAATTCAAGATATCTTCTCTTTGCCCTTTCGTCAACATCGGCAGTTAAATAAAATTTAAAGTCTGCTTCTGGTAGAACATAACTGCCCATATCTCTTCCATCAAAAATGGAATTATTTTTATGAGCAATATCTCTCTGCATAGCAACTAGTTTAAGCCTCACTTCTTTAATTTTACTGGCAGTTGACGCACCCATACTTATCTTTGGAGTCCTTATCTCTCCTGTGATATCTATGCCATTAACAATAACTCTTTGTTCGCCATTAATACTTTTTAGTTCCAAATTTATATCAGGCAAAACACTTACAATGCTTTTCTCATCATCAAAAGCAATGCCTTTGGTGTCTAAATACCACGCAACTGCTCTATACATAGCACCAGTATCCACATAAAGATATCCCAATTTATCTGCTATGATTTTAGCAAGTGTGGTTTTACCACTACCACTTGGCCCGTCTAAAGTAATATTAATATTCTTTTCCATATATTTTTATTCCTTCTTACTTAAATTGTCTTCTACCTAGAGTGTAACACAAAACCAACTCTTCTCCAACTAAATAATAACAAATCACACAAACATTTGTTCTAAGATTTTAAAGTTTTTTTGTTTAAAATAGTATTAAATAATAGTTAAATCAATTTAACTATGTTACAATATTTTAGAATTGAATTATTGTCTAATTATGAAAGGATAACATATGACACAAAATGAATTATATAATCAATTATACAATTTAAGAGAAAAATTAAAAAGACAGTTCACTAGTGGTGGCAGAGCCCCAACAATCTGTACTGACGAAGCATTACAAGAAATGACCGCTCACCCTCCAAGATTTAAGTCTGACCTTGTTAATATTTCAGGACTAGGAAATACTTTTGTGGACAAGTATGGCGATTATTTTATGCCAGTTTTCGAGAACTTCTACAAGAACCATCGCAAAACAACTAAATTAACCCCCTCAGTGCAAGATACCCTAAAGAGCCTTGAAAATAGACTTGTTAATATTAGTAGAAAAAATAGGCTCCTTTATATGGGCAAGATATCAACAAGAAATGCATTCGACATATACACAAACGACATAGATTATAACAACAAAGTCCTAGATTTAATTCTAGGCAAAGTCTCTCAAATTACCTTATGCGAAATGTCTTTGAAAGAGAATTGGGAGAAAGATGATAAGAGGTTCAAGAAAGCCTTACAATTAATTCGTGAAATTACAAAAGATCAAAGGGAAAGCGGTCAATATGACCTATTCATCGGATATCCTTATGTCGTGGGCAAAACATTCGGAGAAGATTTCAATATTAGAGCTCCTCTTGCACTCTTTCCTGTTACTTTTGAAAAAAAACCAGATAAAATCACCATAAAGTTAGACAAAACCAAAGATATTATGTTCAATAATAATCTAATTCTTACACAAAACAAGTTTTTAGGTCGCGCTGACGATATTCCAGAGATTATCTGGGAAGACTTTGATAGAAACACTTTCCTTGAAAGCTTACTTGCATATTACAAACAGTATAATATAAATATTGGTGGAAGCCTAGATGCTCTAGAAAAATTTGAAGATATATCTGTCAAAGATTTCCCCGACTACCGCAATGGCGAATTTTATCTAGCCAATCACGCTATACTTGGCAAGTTCTCACCATACTCAAGTTCAATCCAACAAGATTTCCGAAGACTCAT
>JBJEXU010000130.1:0-2350 GCA_051886095.1 Christensenellales bacterium
TAACAGGATAAGCAAAACTATAGAATTTAGATTTGTTAATAACTAGCAAATCTTCGTAAATTCCATCAATACTTTTCATAATTTTATTATAGCACAAAAATGTGTTTTTAGAAAAATGATATTAATCAAAAATATTATTAAGTAAAATAAATTATTCATTATTAATTGTTTTAATTGTGAACTTCATTAATAGTTAACTTCTTATTCCTAAAATATTTTTGTTAAAGAAAATTATGTAATAATATTTTAAAACATTTTGTATCTTGTTAAAAATTTGCTAGAATAAATAAGTTAGTAAAATTAACAAGGAGTAAAATATGGAAATTTTGAAAGAAGTGACAGAAATGTGTTGCGTAAAAAATTCCGAAACACATGGTCCTGCAGTTATCCCACAAGAAGGACATTGGGACAAAGTAACTAAAATTGAACAAATCAACGGTTTCACACACGGTTGCGGTGCTTGTGCTCCACAGCAAGGTACTTGCAAACTATCTCTAAATGTGAAAGATGGAATTATTCAGGAAGCATTAGTTGAAACTATTGGTTGTAGCGGTATGACACAATCGGCAGCAATGGCAGCCGAAACTTTACCTGGCAAAACATTGCTTGAGGCATTAAACACAGACCTTGTTTGTGATGCAATAAATGACGCAATGAAACATTTATTTTTACAGATTGTTTATGGAAGAACTCAATCGGCTTTCTCAGAAAATGGCTTGCCAGTTGGTTCTGCCCTTGACGACCTTGGTAAGAATAGAAGTAGTCTTGTTGGTACTCATTATAGTACTAAAGAGAAAGGTACTAGATATCTAAACACCGCAGAAGGATATACTACTAAACTAGCACTTGACGAGAATAACGAAATCATTGGTTATGAATATATCAACCTTAATAATATGATGAGACTTATTAATAATGGTAAAGATGTTAAAGACGCCTATAACGAAAGTATCAAAACCTATGGTAGATACGAAGATGCCGTTAAATACATCAACCCAAGAAAGGAGTAATTTTATGATAACATTTGAAGGATATGATAGAAGAATAGACAAAATCAATGGTTGTATTGAGAAATATGGACTTGTTAGTTTAGAACATTGTAAAGAAATTTGCGAAGGTGCCGGCATTGATGTTGAAGCTATAGTTAGAGAAATTCAACCAATTTGTTTTGATAATGCCGTTTGGGCATATACATTAGGAACAGCCATTGCCTTGACAGTTGGAAGCAAGACTGCCGAAGAATGTGCAGAAAATATTGGTATCGGACTTCAAGCATTCTGCGTAAGCGGAAGTGTTGCTGATAGCCGTCAAGTAGGTATAGGCCACGGCAGACTTGCTAGTATGCTACTTAATGAGAATACTAAATGTTTTGCATTACTTGCAGGACACGAAAGTTTTGCTGCTGCCGAAGGCGCTCTTGGTATTGTTAGAAATGCTAACAAGGCAAGGAAAACTCCTCTAAGAGTTATATTAAATGGACTTGGCAAAGACGCAGCATATTTAATATCAAGAATTAATGGATTTACTTATGTAAAAACTAGATTTAACTTTGAAACTCAAGAACTTGAAATTTTAGATACTAGAAAATTCTCTAATTCATATAAATCTGAAATTAAAGTTTATGGTTGTGAAGATGTAACTGAAGGTGTTGCAGTTATGAAACACGAAGGAGTAGATATCTCTATTACTGGTAACTCAACCAACCCAGTTAGATTTACTCACCCTACTGCCGGTATTTATAAGAAGTGGTGCGTTGAGAATGGCAAAAATTATTTCTCCGTAGCATCAGGTGGCGGTACTGGTAGAACATTACACCCAGATAATGTTGGCGCTGGCTCTGCTAGTTATGGACTAACTGATACTTTAGGAAGAATGCACGCAGATGCTCAATTTGCCGGTTCATCATCAGTTCCTGCACACGTAGATATGATGGGATATATTGGTATGGGTAATAACCCTATGGTTGGTGCTACCGTATCCCTTGCAGTTAAATCTTATGAAGCACTTAATAAATAATTAAAGCCCAAAAATGAAATTAAATTTACAAAAGGTACAAATGAAAACAACAGAATTATTAAAAAATCAAGAAGAGTTATCCCCAATAGACCCAATCGAAAATGACAAAGTTCAAGATTTAGACATTGAGACTACTTTAAAATTAGATAATGTTTTAAATTCAGACAATACTTTCGATAAAATCTATAATGACACTTTGAATAAAAGCACTCAGAACAAAGACGAAGTAGAAGTGGTAGAAAAGTTAGACCCATTTACACTAGCATCTATCACTACTCCCAATCCTTTTGAGGATACTCCTAACGAAGAAGACCCCTTTGCCAAGTGCAAAGCG
>JBJEXU010000131.1:0-8688 GCA_051886095.1 Christensenellales bacterium
CTGCGAGTTGTTGGTCTTTCTCCTCTAATATTTTTGAATAGGCATTAAACATATTTTCAAGGTTAGTATTAAGGTTTACATTTCCCTTTGGCAATTCGTTATAACAATTATTACACAAACCTTTTTCCCAGTGTATATCTCCTGTCAATAGTTCATCTCCACAATTTACACATTTACTCATCTTTCCCTCCTATTTCTTAACTCGTTTTTCTAATTGTCTAAAAGTTTCACCTTTATGTATGAGTTCTTTATCAGATAGCATTTGTACTAATATTGGGTCAATAAAACCATTACCCGTGGTATTCTGCTGCAATAATGTTTCAAGTAATTCAATATCAGTTTTATCTTCATATTCATTTGTATAACAATCAGGCACTTCTGCCTTTCCATAGGGTGTATCAATTAACATTACTTGTTCCTCCGTACTCTTTGATTAGTTGGTCAATTATACTAATCACTCTATTTTTTGACTTATGGAAACCATTTGAATAATTATTTGCTGAGATTGTCAATTTATTGATTTCATCAAAAGTAACATCAAGTCTATATACTTCCTTTTTTAATTCCTTCAAAGCCTCAACTACCTCTTTGCCATCGCTTTCTTGTATGGTTATTGGGATTAATTTGCAATTCAATTTACAAGAACCTAAATCTATTGCTGCATCTTCTTCATTAGTGAAAATATCTGCATCTGCTAAGTTCTCTATCCATATATGTTCCCAATCACCAATATATTTGTAATATCTACCATCATCTCTTTTAATCACATACGCTTTCATTTGTTTTTTATCGGTCATAATAACTCCTTTACTAAATCAAAATTAAAATTGTTTTTAATAAACTCTCTACATTTTTCTTCATTGCAGCCATTACCAAACTTTGTATAAATATCCATCCACTCGTCTTTGGAAAAGTTAGTTCCTAAAAATGTGTTAAGGTTATTTCTAACCATTTCTTGATATTTTTTATTTCGCCAATCTTGGTAATACGGCATTTGTTTACAAGCCGACCTACTGCACCAAGCAATTACTTTGAAATATAAATCTTCTTTTGTTCGCACATCTTCAAGTCTAAAATATAAATTTGTTTTTGGAACTAAAATAAGTTCCTTGTTTTGGTTTATAAAACTATTTGGAAACAATTTCATTAGTTTTTGTATTTCTTTATCCATTTTTCACCTCTTCAAAATAATCGCTATATTCGTCTTGGCATAAAATATAATTCCCATTATTAAAAATGTAAATTATTTTCCACATTGGGTCATCATCTATGCAATATTCTTCTCGCAACTCTTCATTTAAAACAAACCTTTCTGCAATTTGTCCTTTTTTTGCAAATAATCTCCACTTATTATCTACTTTGTAATTTTCAACACTTTCATAATCTGCATCGTGATAGAGCGTTTCCTTTAATTTATACTTTTTCATTCTGCACCTCTTTCAATCTTTTCTCTCTCATTTCACTAAATGTTATTTTTTTCTTGTTTAAATGTTTGTCTATTGAATATTTCGCAGTTTCTAAGGCATTCTTTTCAGTGAATGCATTGTGTTTGTCATCATAATCAATAAAACCATAATAATGTTCTGGCACCATATTTAGCCCTGTTTCAATATCTGTTATGTGCCAATAATTATAACCATCTTCTTTATGTGCGACCACTTTTAACTTCTCACCAGTGCAAAGTTTTAATGTATGTTTATTCCCAATTATATTTTTCTTATATCTAGTTCCATCGGTATTTACCATTATTAAATCAACTTTTGCTTTCATTTTGCATCTCCTTTTGTGCTTGTTGGTAGAAATATTCTTTCTCATAGGGTGAACAGGTTAGTTCATCATATATTTCACTATAACCTCTAATATCATCACACTCTCTACACGCCAATTCACAGGCTTTCTTCCAAGTATCTCTTTGTTGAACTGCAAGTATTTTCATATTCTCTTCAAATTGCAAATCTCTCACTTTTTGTTCAAGTTCTTCCACACTCTCAATGCCATACTTAGCCATAATATCTATAAACTCACGATTTTCATTATAGGCATAATGCTCAATATCTTCCAACCTTTCATCTAGTTCGTCTACATCTTTGATGCCATATTTTTCCATTATGTCCTCGAACTTGCCGAGTTTATCAATAATTTCTTGGTAAATATCATCGTGTTCGTTTCCTAATTTTGAAATTATATAGTCAGTTATTTTCATTTGTGTTCCACCTAACCCACCAAGTATGTAATTATGTTTTACTACTAATCTATCCATTGTTTTCCTCACTTTTAAATTTTTCTTCCAAATCGAATACTGTGTATTTATTGTACTTAAAAGGTCTATTAGTTCTACTTTGCAGTTCTTTAAGTTTTTGCCAATATTTAGGCAAATATAGATAATAGTTTTTCAACTCTTTCAAGTTTTTATTAGCACAGCACCAACAACTTACTCTATCAAGTATGTCATAAAGGTCAATGCTATCTTCAAGCCAATTAAGTCCTCTATCTCTGCAATATTGCAAACAATCTTTCTCTGACATACTACATTCAACAAGTGGGTATCTTTTATTAAAATTAGATATTTGCTTAAAGTTTTGTATGCAACCATTTTTGTCTAAAATTGGTTTTCCATTTTTATCTTTATCAAATTCAAATATACCAACTAATCTTTGCCACTCATCTCCTGCAATACCAACATATTGAATACCGTCTTCACAATACTCATCTATTGTTTTATTTTTTTCAGTAGTTCCCCACCTACAAACTCCACCACACCAAGAATAACCTTTGTGTTCATTTGGCTTTCCAACATTTACTGGTTTATCAAACATTGTATATAAAAATTCGCATTGTGGCTTTAATTCAGTAAACTTGATGTTATGTTTGTCAAACAACTTCTTGTCAACTTTCATTGCATTTGCTATTGCATCAAAGTCCATCCCGTTGTTAAAATAAACAACTTCATCAAGTGGATATCCTAACTCAATAAGTTTATAAACCATTGCTCTACTATCCTTACCCCCACTATCACTTGCTATATATCTCATACTACTTCTCCTTTATAAGTTCATCTATAAAATAATTTACAGTATCGCCCATCCAACCTTTTGGTTTTCCTTTAAAGAATAATCTACCTTGTTTATTAAGATATAAACTCTTATTACTAACTGCATAAGTCCTAGTATTATAAACATAAACAGTGTTGTAGGTTATATTTTTAGCAGTCCAATTCTTTTCTGATGGTCTTGTGTCATAAGTTAAGTTGTTCATATCTACTTGTACTTGGAATGCACCATCTGGTGTAATATAATCGTGTTCAAACTTCATTTTACTTCTCCAAATCTTCGACATATCCCCAAGACTGTGGTGGTCGTGTAAGTTTGCAACCTACTGAATATCCATAAATTGCTTTTTTATTATCTTCATAATATATCGGCTTATTCGGAAACTTAAACTCGCTCAACTCTTTCGGCTTATCGTAGATTTTTAAGTTGCTAATGTGCCAAGCGAATAAATCTTGTCCGTTGCAATACTCTATAAAATCGTCTTGTGATAAACAACTATCTTTACAATATTTTTTATGTTGTTCGCTATCACATTCAATTCGGTCAACCTTATTCAAAGTAAACTTCAATGGCACTTTGTTAATCCAACTTTTGCACATTTTTCTATCTTTTTCTGGAATTTTATCTAAATCCTTATAACTATTTTTAGTAATATATAAATCAACACTAGCAGGATATTGTAGTTTTGTTTTTCTTATTTCTAGTTTTTTGTTTCCTAGATATATTTGATATGCCCACCATAGTTTTATTGAACATAGGATATTCTTTTTCATTTATACTACCTCCTTATAAAATATAGAACCGTGCGTCTGTTTCCTTTTACCATTACATACTCTATTTATGCACGATACTGGAATATTTAATTTATTACTTGCATCTGTCATACTTTCAAAACTTTTAATAAATTTACCACTCAAATCATATTGAGATATTTTTATCCTTTTTGTCTTTGCAAATTCACTTGCTACTTTTCTTTGTTTATCACTTACTTTTTGTAACCCTAATCTATATGCTTCTTTTTGATTATGAGACCTATTGCACCACTCTAAGTTGTCAACTTTATTATTTAGTTTATTTCCATCAATATGATTTATAAAGAGTTCATTGTTTGGATTTTCAATAAATGTTGATGCTACTAACCTATTAACTCTACATAATTTGTGTTTGCCATTTTTGTATAGCATTTGCATATAGTATCCATATTTAGAGATTTGTGGAGTAAGTAGTTTGCCTGATGTAGTATTTCTAGGTAGACTTATAATTCTTCCATAATTTGAGATTATATATAAATTTTCATAATCTTTTAAATCTGCCCAAATTTCTCCACTTACAACATTGTTAGTTCCTAATGTTTTCTCAACCCATTGGGATTGAACCGATAACATTATTGATTTCATATTTTCTCCCTATTAAATATTTTTTTTGATAAATAGTTTGTATCATTGTAGATTTTAAGTTTTCCATCTATAAACTCCCAAGCATAGTTATTGGTTTGACAGCCATTATCACAACATAATATAAACCCTTCATCCATATACAAATCTTTTTGTATGTTAATAGGCTTTTTACATTTTTTGCCATTTGACTTTATCCTGTATTCCCTACTATTTTGTGTAAGTTCAGTGATATAAAGTGTGTTTTCTTCTCCGCATATAGGACATTTCATAATTATTTCCCCAGTTTATATTCTTCTCTTGTATTTTTGTTAATCAAAGTTAGTGAACTAGCATAGTAAGTTTTTGACATCTCTGCCTTATAATGATAGCCACCATTATAACCACTCTCACTATAACTACCACAACTAAACTCAATAGTTTCGCCATTTGCCATTTTGAGTAATTTATTAATAATCTCGCTTTTCTTATATATATTAAACTTGCTAGAAGTCCACTTGATTATTTTGTTTAAGTTTGTTTTATTTAGATTAAACATTTTTCTCTTTCTCCTTTCTCACAATTCGACACACACTCGCCACCGACACCCCAACCAAATCAACTATATCTTGCATTTTCTTGCCACTAGCATAAAGGTCAATGACTTGTTGCTCTTTCTCAGCGGTTATTGTTTTTGGCTTACCTAAAACCACTCCTTGCTCTTTCTTACGTTTTAGACCATTGACTGTATTATAAGAGATAATTCGTCTTTGCAGCTCGTCAGCAAGTAACATTTGGCTTATGGTGTACCAAGTATATGGGTTAAACTTCTCGTTCGCAAACAACTCAATTCCGTTGCTTATAAACTTGACATTGACTTTTTTGTCAAATATCAAGGTGTCAAGCATTTCCATACCACTAAGATACGAACGGCTAAATCGTGAAGTTTCCGTGAAAATTACATAATCATTTTCTTTCAAAACCGATAGCATCTTATCAAATTGCTCTCTTTCTTCGGCTTTTGTTTTACCGCTAATTCTCTCGGCAAAAGTATTTTGCTCGGTCAATACATAGCCTGCTCTTTCTAAAATACCTTTTTGGCGGTCAAAAGTCTGCTCTTGGTCTTTTCGTTTATCATTTTCGTTTTTTTCTTTGGTGCTTATTCGCATATAAAAATAATATTGGCACATAACTTCTTATCTCCTATTAAAATCATTTTGATGATAGAAATAAATAGCTACTACTTCTTTAATATTTATTATCTTATCTTTGATATGAGTTATCATTTTGATAAACTCTTCGCTTTCTAATAGACCAATAAAAACTTTTTCTAGTGCTTTATCCTTTGTTTCTAGTACATATTTGTTATATTGTCTATCGAACTCGTCACCTTTAAAGCGTTGTATCTCCAATAGATAATAAATCTTATCATTATCATAGGTTGGGTAATTATTCCAATAGCAGATATTATAATTTTTTGTTTTAATGTCTTTCATAATTTTAACTCCTTTCCTTTTTCTTGACTATATAATAGCACTTTTTGTTGACTATGTAAAGTGTTTTTTCAAAAAAATTAAAATATTTTAAAAAAAAATAGCACCAATTTTTAGTGCTATTATTTTAATCTTTTATTCCTTGAAAATGCTCTATGCAATGTTGTACTACCATTGCCATATAGCCGTTAAATATTTGTTTATGTATTTTCATATTGTTATCATAATATAATACTTCAATTTTATTATGCCTTTGAGTTTTCTTTTCTTTGCAAGAATAACATTTCTCAACAAATGTTACAAGATTTCCATTTCTTTTGGTTATTACTGGGTTTATTAATGATATATAATTATCTAGTTTTTTTACTATAATTATAGTTTTATTATACCCAATTTGATTTGCAGAGAGCGATAAACAATTATCAAGAGATTTTGCGGTATCTACTAAGTCTTTTATAATATATAAATCTTGTTGAGTTGCTTTTTCGCTTTTTTGTATTAAGTTCTTATCAATTATTATTTCTTTAATCATTTTTGACCTCAATTATTTTTACTAGCCCTTGCTCTATTAAATCATCGCAATCGCCCAACTCAACTTGCAGGTCATCAAGGTCTTGGTCGTAAAGGTCAAGCATATCGTTGTCGTATTTGATAACTCGGTTGTCTAGGTTGATTGTTACGCAGTCAGTTCCATATTCCTTAAAATATGAGTTGTCACACTCTTCAAAACCATTGTCAAGTAAGTCTTGGCGGTTGCCTGTAAAATAGTATTGTTTATTCATTTTTATCGTTCTCCTCTTTCTCTATGCCTTTCAAAATATCTTTTAAAGTTTGCAAAGTCGTATCTAGTCCGCCATCAAGTTCTTTCATTGCCTCAATGTCTTTTAGCATTAAGGCTCTTCTTATCCAATACAAAACAAGCAAAACAATAGAGAGTGCAAGACAAGTCGCAGACCACACAAACACCACTAGAAACGATATACAACCGAAAAATGCTAATGGCACATTTATAAATAAGTTAGCAATCGCAAGGCAAAATGAAAAATTATTTAAAATCTTAATTATTGTTTCTAAAATAAAAATACTTTTAAAATGTAGTTTTTGTTGTTTATCCATAATCTTCTTACCTCTAATTTGCCTTTATTTTCTTTTCATACTCTACAAGTAATTTATCTAAGAACTTATTGCCGTCAAAACCATTTTCTAAGAATTTCAAAAGGTATGGAGAATACCCACTCAAATAAATATTTCCATATTCATCGGTTTCAGGCACAGTTTTATTTCTATCATTAAAGTTCCACCAAACAATTTTTGTCTTATAACCTTTTTCTTTGAATAGCTGCATTGTATGGTCTTTTGACATTGATGAGCCTCTATCGAACTCCATATCACTCAAAATGACCAAATATTCAGGCACTTCATTTAAGTCCGCAAATAATCTCATAACCGCACCAAAATCGGTGTTTGAGCAATCGCCAGTGTAAAGTGAGTTAAGTTCTTTGCAATAGTTGTTTGCGTTGCCATAAGGGGTGACATATTTACTACCATACCAAGTTTTAATTTCTCTTGGTTTATTTGACATTGTCAAAAGTTGTGGTTGGCTTGAAAATGAAACAACTTGTCCGTTGCAGAAAGTTGAGCATTTTGCCAAGTAGTGAGCGATGCAAGTCGCCTTACCGATACTATCATTGTTGTCATACATTGAGCCACTTGTATCAAGCACAGGAACGCAATTTATTTTTATTTTTTCTAGTTTGTCAAAAAATAAATCAGCATCTATGCTTTCTCTATTTTTGTAAATGTCATACACAGTGGTTGTGGCTATGTTTAATTTCTTCTCACCTTTCTTCACACTTTCAAGGTACTTTGCAAATCTATCTTCTTGCAAAAATCTCTTATAGTATTTAATCATTGCAAGGCTTGGCACTTTTTCAAACTCAATGTCATCAATGCGTTTGCGTGATAATTTGTTTTCGGTCGTGTCAACTTTTATAAGTTTGCGATACTGCTTTTCGCTTAACCCCCACATTTTGCAAAGTATTTGAGCAATCGCCCTATTTTTAGAGTTTAGTCTTGGTGACCATTTCTTTGCAAGTTGATTGTCTTTATAAATCTCAGCCTTTAACAACTCAATATTTTCGCCAGTAGGGTTGAAAATCAAGTCATCAAATCTACCTGCCTTTACCACATTTTCGGCACTTACTTCGGCTTGTTTCATAAGTTCTCTACCCAAATCTCTGCGACCTAACCCAAATCGACCATCACGAATAAACATAGCAAAAAGTTTCTCTTTGTCGCTATTGCCAATTTTCACTTCATCTAGGTGTTTTTCAAAATAGGCTGTCATAAATAAAATGTCTAAGAGTTTATTACTTGTTGATTTATAAGCAATATCTCCATTTTCGGTTTGTTTAGTTAAAAATAATTTTTCTAATTCGTTTGCCATAGTTTTTCTCCTTAATTTTTTATAAATAAAAAGGCACTCTACCTTTTCTAAGATAAAGTGCCTAACACCGATACCAACACTCATTATGCCCTCTCCAATAGGCTTGTGATAGGTTTCCCTATTATTAGGATTCGAACCTAAAAACTTTTTTAAGTAATAAAATATTTGCTGTGCGAGTGTTATTTTTATTCAATTTTACGATAGTCAAGTTGCTTTTATATTCCCTAAATATATGCTTTTTATTTTTGCTGTGCGACTATCAACATTTCATGTGCGCTTTGTGGCGGGCGACTGCGAAAACCTGCCCTTTGCAGGCGGCAGCCTTT
>JBJEXU010000132.1:0-8626 GCA_051886095.1 Christensenellales bacterium
ATTATGTAAAATCTGAGCCTTGTTCTCAAGTATCTATCCAACGCAAGTATGCGTTCTTGAATAAACTTTGAGCCTTACTTCCTAATGCATCTTGCTCGCTTCAATGAAATTAGAATTTTTAACTTTTATGGTCTATCTTACTAAATTATAGATTTATAATAGAGTGATATTAATTTAAATTAAAAATGTCTATTTTTTGGAGAAAAGTGTTGACAAATAATATGAAATATATTAGAATTAATTTGCAATAAATATGGAGTAACATCGGCAATTAGCCCCTGCCCGTTGTTGTTTCTAAGATTTGCTCAATTTTTTAATTATTTCAGGAGAAAAATATAATGAAAACAACAGTTATGGCAAAAAGCGAAACTGTGGATAGAAAGTGGTATGTTGTTGATGCAACTAATATTCCTCTTGGTAGAGTTGCTAGCCAAGTTGCAGCAGTTTTACGTGGTAAAAATAAACCAATTTATACTCCACATGTTGATACAGGCGATTATGTAATCGTAATTAATACAGATAAAATGATTCTTACTGGTAATAAACTTATTCAAAAGAAATACTATCGTCATTCTGGTTACCCAGGTGGACTTAAGGAAGTTTCTTACAAAGATTTAATGGAGAATAGAAGTGATTTCGCACTTGAGAAAGCGGTTAAAGGTATGCTTCCTAAAAATTCTCTAGGTAAGAAAATGTTTGGTAAACTTAAGGTTTACAAAGGTAGTGAGCATCCTCACCAAGCACAACAACCTGTTGAGTTGAAAATTAGAGGAGGTAGACAATAATGGCAGATACTAAAAAAGAAGCAGTTGTAGAAGAAAAGAAAGTTGCTAAAAGAACAACTAAGAAAATCCCTGCTAATAAAAATATTGAATATACTGGAACTGGTAAAAGAAAGAACTCTATTGCCAGAGTTAGACTTATTCCTAATGGTAAAGGTCAAATTACTATTAATAAAAAACACATTGATGAATATTTCGTACTAGGTGTTTACAAACTAGTTGCTAATCAACCATTTGAGGTTACTGGCACTATGGGTAAATATGATGTTATTGTTAATGTTCACGGTGGTGGTCTATCTGGTCAAGCCGGTGCTATTAGACACGGTATTGCTAGGGCTCTTGTAAAAGCTGATGAAAGTCTTAAAGCAGAAATTAAGAAAGCAGGCTTATTAACTAGAGATGCAAGAGTTAAAGAAAGAAAGAAATATGGTCTTAAGAAAGCAAGAAAAGCACCTCAATTCCGTAAACGTTAATTTTATTGCATATTTATTAATTTGCAAATTCAAAAACTTAGAACACCAATGTATAATTGGTGTTTTTTATTTTGATATGGAAATAATTTTTGTTAAAATAATAAGAGATTATGTATTGTCGGAAATTAAAATTTGATTTTACAAACTAATTATTTTAAATATTTTGTGAGAAAATAAACTTATGAAGAAAATTGTAACATACTTAATTTTAATAATAAGTTCTGCTATGTTTATGGCTTGTGGCAAAGACCCCGCTATTTATTATAGTAGAAATGAAATAACGATTAATATGGGTTATAACTATGTTATTTCCTCTAGTGATATTCAAGTTAGAAATTCAAGTAGTGAATATGAAATAGTTTCTCTTGATGAAAATATAGTTGAGGTTAATGGCTATATTGTGACCCCTAAGCAAGAGGGAAAAACAACAATTAGAATTCAATTAATTGATAATAACTCTATTAAATTTGATATTAAAGTCATTGTTACTAATATTAATTATGCAAAAGATGTTTCTGTCTTAAATGAAAAAATTTATATTAACATTAACAACACAAATATAATTTACAATCCATTGACTTTGAATGAAGGTTGCAATGAAGTACCCGAATTAACATATGATAGTAAAATAATTGATTACGATTACTTAAGTGGCAAAATAACGCCAAAAGCACTAGGGGAGACAAGTGTTATTGTTTTATTTAGAAATTGCAATGTAAGTTTTAAGGTTTATGTTATTGATAAAATTTTTACAAAAAGTTTAGTGGTTGAAGATTGCACTATTGTTGAGGGATATGAGGGAAAATTTAATTTTCAAGTTTTCCCTGATAATGCTAATACTTTCAATTTCTTTAGCACGAGTAACTTAATTAATGTGTCTTCTGATGGCAGTTATAAATCTTTAGGTGTGGGAGAAGCGACTATATATTGTGAGTACACAACTTCACTTGAAAGCACGCCAATTTTACTATCTTTCAAATGTAACATCATTGAAAATTTTAGCGATTTTGAAGTTGAAATTGTGAATGTTAATAATGGTCAGGTAAGCAATTATTATTTGTTGGAAAGTATGTATAGACTTAGAATTTATGCTGAAGGAGTTTCTGAAAATAATATAAAAATTATAGGAAATATCTCATCTATTTCTAATATTAAGACGGATAGTAGCGGGCTTTATTTGGATTTTTATTTTAAAAATTCAGGTGAAAATGAGATAGGCGTTGAGATGAGTTTTGACGGTGTTTCGGTGGTTCTAAAACATACAAAAACAGTAGTTGTTAATAGACTTACTGATATTGAAATTAAGGCTAAATGGTCGGCATATTTTCAGTCGCCTAGAGATGATGGAAAATATTATTTAAGCCTTGAAAATGATGGACTAAAAGCCAATTATCTGAATTTTGTTCCATATCTAAATGATGTTTTTGTTAATGAAGAATTAAAATTATATAATGTTACATCTCAAGGCAGAAGTGAAGTGTCAAGCACATTTAGACCTATCGATATAGGGGAGTATGATTTTGTATTTCAAATTATGGGTGTGGATATTGGTGAAATTACTGTAGTTGTGGAAAATTAATAATTTTAGAATAAATATAATAGTAAACTGATTTTGAAGTTAATCCCAAAAGTTAGACAACTTTAGGAGATTCACTTCATTTTAAAGTGCTATTATATTTATTTTTTTAATTATATTTACTTGTTTTAGGTGTTAGTATTTATTTGACAAAAATTACTGTAATATTTATAATTATTTTGTAGATATTACTATTAGATAGTATTATATTAAAGATTTTTTGAAAAAGACTAAAGATTTTGTAATAAGATTTTGTGATATTGTAATAATTTAGGATGAATGATAATGGTAAAAAGAATTTTTAAAATATTAGGAATTATACTTGCAGGATTTGTTGTAGTTGTAGGTGCGGCAGTTGGTATTGCTGCACTAACAGGTAAATTTGAGAAAGAAGTTATTCAGATAACTAAGATTTATTTCGGCGATGATACAACTAACACGGTTAAGAATGTTTATACTTTAGATGATATCGTAGAGAATATTAAGTACGAGCCTGCTAATGCTACTGAAACTAACCTTAAAATAACTGTAAGTGGGAATGATAATGGTGTAATTGGTGATTTGCCTTCAACAATAACCGCTGGTAAAGATTTCACAATTAAAGTTAACAAAGATGACAAAGGTAATAATATTGGCGGTGTTGTTACTATTAGGGCAATTAGTTCTAGTGGACTTGCTGATGTAACACTTAGAGTAATTGTTGATGTTAATATACCTGATAATGCTCTATATTTCTCAGGAACTAGTTCTAGTAAAATTACCACTACAGGAAAAACTTTCACAATGCCTATTAGTGAAAATACCCAATATGTTTATTTAAAAAGTCAACTTGTTAATGCTTTCTCTTTGCCTGTTGGTTCAAACGAGAACTTAAAGAGTGCAAGTATTAGTTATAAATATTACAAATCAAATGGAAGTCTTTATTTTGAAGAAAATCTAAGTAATCAATTACAAGTTGAAAGTGTATTCAATGCAGTTGAGGGTAAATATAATTATTATTACAAAATTCCTATTACTACCGATATAGCAGGAACGATTGATATTACTGCTAAGATGCATAGAACATATGAAATTCAGAAGGCTTATGAAGATGGCGGGTTTGATGGACTTGTTGACTTAATTAATAGTGCAAATAGTTCTACATCTGAGAGTGCAAAGATTAGAGCAAATGCAATGCTAATTAAGTATAATGAATTTTTAAATAAATACATAAATTATTTCGATACTACAGAGGAAAGTTATGATTTCTTTAAAAATTGGATTCCTTCTGGAAGTATTGCATTCAGTATGAATGATATTGCAAATATTAAAAAATCTTTAACTTATGTATTTGTGACCTGTACCGCTTCAATTAAAGTATCTGCAATAAAATTAAATAACTTTACTTCTCTTGATAATCCTAGAGAATATAATGTTTTTGATAATACTTTATACTCTGTCTCTGGAATAGATGCTAATAAAATTATAGATGACTTTACTTTAGCAATTACTACTGATAATGAAACTTCTGATAGTGCAGAACTAGAGAAAGAATATCTTTATGAAAGTCTTAAAGTTAAACCTTATCTTTATCTAGATGAAGAAAATCTAACTGAGGAAAATTTTGGAGTATACGAAGATAGAGATGTAATTATTTGGGCGGGACGAAATTATCAATATATTCCAGTTTATGGTTTTGATGGACATACTCCTTTAACTTCTCCTAATTATGATAATATTGGAATTACAGGTTATTTATTATATTTAACAAATCAAGACGAATATTTAAGCGTCTCGGAAGTTACAATTAATAATGAAAAGCACTGGAGAATAGTTTGTAATACACCACTTCCTAATGACCAATCAAATACAATTTTTAAAGCATTGTATCTTGGCTTTGAAGTTTCGGGAATTGCCGAAGATAATTCTCTAAAAACAATTCAAGCATTCACAAGAATTTATGTTAACTACGAAGATTATGATTTCTCGTCAAGTGAGGTTAATAATCTTGCTTTTGAAGATGTTGACGCACAGATGACTATTAATACTAGTCTTAGTAATAGTGGAACATTAACATCTGGATTATATCTTCAAGATATATCTTTAAATACTACATCTGAGTATATTGAGAATATGGATACCGTATCATATACATCAGTTATGTATTTTGCAGAAACCAATTCTAATACTGTTGATGGTGGCTCTAAAGTTGCGACTGTAGGTAAGTACAAGTTTATTAATTTTATTAATGCAAATAATGCAAGTGCATCAACTAATTATTATATGCTTAATGACAAAGACCAACTTGTGGGCGAAAGAATTCCAACTTATAGAAATGTGAAAGTTCTTGACAAAAATGGAAATACTTTAAAAGATGCAAAAGGTAATGATATTTACAATAAACAATATTATTTACACGCACTTAATGCATCAACTGAACCAGTTAAGATTTTTGCGGTAGTATATTTATCGGATAGTGTGGGCAATCCTATAGATATTAATGGTAGAAAACTAGTTATTAACGAAAGCGACCAATCAGATAGTACAATACCAGAATTAGTTGTAATTAGAATATCCGATTTTCAAGAGAATAGAATGCCTACTGTTATAGTTAATAGTTATATCGATGAAGTTAATTTTTATACTCAATCATTAATTTCAACTAGAGTTGGAGGTGTTGAATTTAATGAGGGTTATATAAATAGAAATAGTGTAAATTCTTATATTAATTTAGATGGGACAGCAGTAGGTAGCGACGAATTAAAAAATATACAAGATTATTTAAGATTAAAATTGCTAAAAGATAATTACTTTACTCTATATTTGACATCTTTTGAATTAGATAGTAATAGAAATATCGTTCAACAAGATAATTCAACTAAGGAAATTATTTTTAAAGATATTTTCGGCAAAGAATTAACTAAATCTTATGTAATTAATGTTATGGGTAATAAGCAAATTGCATTTAATGCAGTTTGTAAAGATTTTGAACATTATAGTTTATATATTGGTGGAACGGGTGTTGATATCTTACCTAGTGAAACTAAAATATTTGGCGATGGAATAGATGGTGTTTATGATGTAGCGGGCAATGCTAGTATGATTAAATTTGTCCTTCACGCAACTATTGATTCTACTTCACATAACTCAATTATTTATTTAAATCCTGAGGCAAGTACTATTCCATATTCTAATTTGTTACTTCCAAATTCTAGTCAGACATCTTCAAACTTTAAAAATAACTGGTCGGAATATGAAATCCATAAACTTGAGATAAATAACTTAGAACTAGATGAAACTTCTATGTATACTAAATTATTTGCTAGATATGCTCAAAATAAAACTAATGGTGAATTAGAATTTATAGTTCGTAAATTAGATCAAAATGGATTAACTAGAACTGATTATTCACTTAAGAATTTAGATAATGGAAATATTAGGTATTCAACCGAAACTAACTTAATTTCAGATAATGATTATAATCTAAGCATAGTTGATTGTTCTCAGGCGGGTTATAGACAAGATATACCAGTTGGGGCAGACACTGATAGTTATTATTATGTTTCAATTGAAGATTATATCAATCATTATATCGTTGGAACTAATGGAACAAATATATCGTATACTAATCCAAATGGTATAATGTCTTTTGAAGAGACTTATATATTTAATAACAAAGACCAAGATGGTACTTACACTAAAACAATTTTCTTTGGCACTAAACAATTTGATTTTAATCCGATAGATTATACTGTTAATATTAATGGTTATATTCTTAAATTAAGAAGTGGGGCAGAAAATAAGGAATTTCAACTTGTTATTAATCAAGGACAGTATTTCCCAATAGTAGATGGGAATAAGGCATTGATATATAACGAATTATTTGAAATATATAATAGTGCAGATAACTCATCTAAATATATTAAGGATTATGTAGATAGTAATAATAGCGGAACGAGTATATTAGTATCTACATCAGCAAATTTAATTCTTGCAAATGGTGAAACTTGCAATTATAATCCTGATACTTATATAGATGACTATACCACTGCATCGAAAAATTCGGCAATTTCTGTAAGTGATGACAAAACTGAAGCAACGGTTAATTTCCTTCAAGGAGAAGAAATTGGTTCTTATCAAGAAGATTTAAATGGAAGTTATAAACAAGTAATTGATGGTACTAAAGTTAGATATGAATTAATTACAGAACAAGATTATAGTGGAACTAGATATTCAATAAAACCTATATACGAACAAGATAATAATGGTAATTTATATTACAAGGACGATACTCAAACATATGAAGCGGTGCCTAGCGGGGTTGATGTATCTCCAGAGAAGAGATATTCTAAGAAAGGCGTCATTGTATATTTACTTGTAAGTTTTAATCTTATTAATACAAGTGATGGTGGTAGTGAGTATACTTTCTATAAGGCTCTAACTTACGAACTTGTACAGGAAGAGATAGAGATTATTGGAATTAATAAAGTCGTTGATGGGGTGGCTCAATATAATTCTCTTACAACTCCATATGAAATTGATGCTGGAAAAACTTCTACAATTTATTTAAATGTAAAACAAAATTCAAATGATGCATTAATTACATCTAAAGCAAGTGATGAAAAATATTTCTTTAATCACGTTACTTTCTCTATTGGTTCAACAGCCATTGAAGGGATTGACTTAATAATATCTGGTTCAAATGGAAACAAAGAAACTATACAATTAAGAATTCCTAGTCTAGTAAGTGACGATTCATTAACTCTTAATATGACTTATAAATATAAAGGTAATAGTGAGCCTATAACTAAACAATTCTACATTAAATTAAAGGCTAATGTGGCATTTGCACCTAAAGATAATAGTATAATAAAAAATGTGTTAATAGGTGATACTTCGTACAATGCTTATTCAATTTCGTTAAATTCGGGTTCATATTCTATATTTGAAGATAATGAAAGTATAATTAAAACCTATTTTAATGCAGAAATTGGTGAGGGTAAATTAATCAGAAGTGTAAAATTCTCAACTACTTCGGCTTATGAAAATCTATGCACTATTACTCCTTCAACAATAACTTTGGCTTCTAGTTATGCAGAATATAATGATGGGACTATTAATAGAGATTTTGTATTATGCGATATTACATTGATTTTAAATGATGGAACATCGATTACTTTAAATAGAAAATTTTATATTGAAATAATACCTGAATATGTAGTTGATTTAACTCAAATAGATGCTGATAATTCAAATAATATTACCATATTTAATAATGATGATTTATTTGCAACTTATATTAGATTATTTGATAAGAATATAGATATAAATTCAATTAATGAAACTAACAATATATTAAATAATGGTGATAATAAATATAATATGTTTAAAATTACTGCTGCTAAAGATGCTAATTTAGTAGAAATTAGTGGTGGTAGAATTAAACTTAACAACATACCTACAACAGATACTACAGTTACTTTAAGTGTATCTTATACTGAAGGTGTTGATAATATAATAACGATTTCTAAAGAGTTTAAGATTATAATTAGAGGTGTTACTTTAAAAGTATCACCAAGCGGTGCATTTGTAACAGATGACAAAGGTACTGCTGCTGCAGATGAGACTATTTTGAATAACAATATTGAGATTAATGTAAGTTCTATTGATGATTTTAATATTGATAATTATTTATATTTCACTTTATCAAATACAGATGAAACTAATTATTCTATTCAAGCAGTATTGGTTGATACAAATGGCGAAATGATTGCAAAACCAACCACAGGTGTAACTTATACAATAGGTTATGCTAG
>JBJEXU010000133.1:0-2291 GCA_051886095.1 Christensenellales bacterium
TAGATACAGTTGTATACTTTCAAATAACAGACCCTAAACTATTTAGTTATGGCGTGGATAATCCTGTTAGAGCAATAGAAAATTTAACTGCAACAACTCTTAGAAATATTGTTGGTGAACTTGAACTTGATGAAACTTTAACTTCTAGAGATACTGTTAACTCTAAAATGAGAGCAATTCTTGATGAGGCTACCGACCCTTGGGGAATTAAAATAAATAGAGTAGAACTTAAAAATATTTTACCACCTAGAGACATTCAGGAAGCAATGGAAAAACAAATGCGTGCTGAAAGAGAAAGAAGGGAACAGATTTTAAAGGCTGAAGGTGAGAAAAAATCTAGCATTCTTGTTGCTGAAGGTGAGAAACAAGCACAAATATTGCGTGCAGAAGCAGAAAAACAAACCAAAATTCTACAAGCAGAAGCAAGAAAAGCAGAACTAATTGCACTTGCCGAAGGTGAGAATAAGGCTATTGAAATGATTAATAAAGCCAATCCTACTCCAGCATATATTACCCTACAAGGTTTTGAAGCATTAAAGAAAGTGGCTGATGGAAATTCGACTAAATTAATAATTCCTAGCGAAATTCAGAATGTCGCTGGACTTCTTGCAAGTTTGACCGAAGTTGTTAACGGAACTAAGAAAAAATAAAAATTAACAATGTATTTTAATTGGAGATAGTTATGCAGTTTTTGAGTTGGTTATTTAATTTAAGTGTTAGACATAATGCCGATGCACGACGATATGAGAAAGGTAAAATAAGCACAAGAATTTTTATTATCATATTAATGCCTAGCCTCGTTGCATTAACACTTTATTTAGAGTATTGGTCGATGGGTCTTTGGGCAGAGAATGTATTTTGGGGATTCTTTTCCCTTATACTAGCCATTATTATTGGAATTGTTACAACAGAATTTTGTTCTATATATAGTTATTTCGGATTTAAATATGCCATTTTAGGAACAATAGAAACGTTTATTAATAAAGCAGAACAAAAACGCAAAAATAAAATAAAACAAAATCCTGAAACTCAATTAACTAGCGATACAACAACTAATGTCACAGAACCTAAAAAAGTAACTAAAAAATCACCAAAATGGTTAGACTTTATAGTCGGAATTTTGGGAGCAGTCTTGGCTATTGGAACAGTGGTATTAATGTTATTATTATTCTTTAAAATTATTAATGATGCCTCAATTTAAGAACCAATTTTTATTTTATCTTTATAATTTTTAAATTAAAAAAGCAGTAAGTCTAAAATATCTCTTACTGCTTATATTTTTTATTAATTTAATTTTAAACTCCAGTCGGCTTAGAAACAACTGAGAATGTTAAATATATTATATATGACGAATATTCATTATGATTTAAATTTCCATCATTAATGTCTTTTACTAAATTCTCAACATCAAATAATATTGTGTAGTTATTATAAGTATCTTCAAAAGTCACTTTAATATATTTTACAGACATATCTCCAGATGTAGTTTCTTCATCATAAATGTCTTCTTTATTAGCATTTAAATATGTTAGGACTACAGGCGTATTTAAACAAGTAAATACATTTTCGGTTATTGATGCAAAGTTAATAACATTAGATTGTTCTGCATTATCCCAATCAACATTAAGGAATTCATTTGTTACTTTGATTGCAAAACTATCTGAACCTTTAGAAACTATTAAATCATAAATAAAACTCATATACTCGTCTACGCTATCATATTCACAACTACCCGTTGATGAAACATCGTGAGTGTAAGACTTAGTAAATTCCCTATCAAAATATGCAAGTTCACCATTATATTTGCTTCCACCAAAATAAGAAATTTCTTGTAAATTTTTATTTAATGTAAAGTATAAACTACTAAATGAAATATTATCTTGCAAATTGACTTCATTATGATTAAGGAAATTTTTGAAATCTAAACTGTCTATAATCCAACTAGTAGTTGTTCCGCTAGGAACAATCCTTTTCTGATTATAATTATCCTTTGCATAGGTTATAACGGGACTGTTCTCTATCTTCTGACCATTAACAAGTTCATACTTATATAATTGACAACCAGTTAACGATGCCCCGCCCTTAACGGTATAATATAAATCTGAGAATATATCCGGCAATTTTGCTTCGTATATTGTTTCATTAATTAGATTACCATCGTCGTCATAGACTTCTTCTGTGCCAACAATCTTTTTGTAGTTATTTCTAAGTCCTAGTTCGTATCTAAATGTGTCACCACTTTTCATATAAATTTCTGTAATACCATCTACAAGAATGCGCTTAAAGTATGG
>JBJEXU010000134.1:0-8516 GCA_051886095.1 Christensenellales bacterium
CTTATCATAATAGGTTCAACATTAATAACATTTACAAGACCCACTTCTTGCCAATAATAGAAAACATTTATTATGTCTTCTTCGCTCATATTAAGAACCCTAGCAAAAGTTTTTAAATCATTATCCCTACTCGTAGAACACTTGTATAGCCCATACAAATAAACCTTAACATATTCGCCATTTGTATTAGGCATAAAATCAGAAATAAACACATTCTCTATAGTTGTTACATTAGAAGATATCACTTCACTAGAAAATTCACAAAAAGACATAATTTCACCCTCAATTATTTTACTTTTAAATAATAGCATATTTAACTATTACTTTCAATAATTTTAAGTGTATTTGTTTTTTCGCAAGATTATACACAAAGTATCAACATTTGCATTGTGGAAAAATAGTTTAGGATTTTCTAAACATATTATAGTCGTGCAGTTTTGCAATAAGAAAAGCATATTTACATATTTTCAGCAACTACATATTGCGTTTTTATCGACAGGCTTTAGCAAAAATTCAAATTTTGCTTTATTATATTTTGAATATAATTAATTATATGTTAAAATATTATCGAAAAATGTAATTTGAAAAATGGAGAAAGTAAATGAGAATTTTGCATACAGCCGATTGGCATATAGGTGCAAAGACTGACGACCTAGATAGGTTTGAGGAGCAGAAAGAGGCCTTAAGACAACTTATTGATTATGCAAATAGTTATAATGTTGATATGGTGCTTATTGCTGGAGATATTTATAATAACCTTGTTCCAAGTGCTGAGGACGAAGAGCTATTTTATAAAACAGTTGTAGAATTATCCAGAAATGGCAATTGCGCAGTTGTGGCTATTGCAGGTAATCACGACGACCCTAAAAGACTTAGCAATGCCAATATTTTCGCAGATAAATTCGGTATCTATTTAGTAGGCAACATAGATGAAATTAAAATCAATAACTATAGAACTGATACAAATATTTTTGCAACAAGAGCAGGTAAAGGATTTATAGAATTTCAAACCAAGCAAGGAGAGAAATGCATTCTTGCCCTTCTTCCATATCCTAGTTATTATAGATATAAAGAAATTAGAAAAGAAGGTCAGAATTTCCAAGACAAGGTTAAAGAATGGCTTGAGCCCGGTGTATCACAATTTAGAGACGATACAATTAACATTACCCTCGCACACGTTATGAGTTATGGAGTTGACCTTAATCCAGAAGAATTTATGTCTTACACCAGCCTATCTACAACATTTAATTATGTTGACCAAAGACTTTTCCACAACAAGGCAAATTACACAGCCCTTGGACATATTCATCAAGCGGTTGCTGTAAATAAAGATAAAAATATTTTTTATTCGGGTTCTTTAATTAATCAATTTTTTGATAACGATTCCCCTACAAATGTGCTTATAGTAAACTTAGACTGCAATGGTGTTCAGAACATTATTAAGCAGCCGCTAAATGTGAAGTTACTTAAAAAATTCACCGTTTCATCTGTATCAGAAGCACACAAGGTTCTTAGCGAAAACCCAGACGACTTAATTAAAATTATTATTGAAAATGTTGATTCTTTTGATGGCGAGGTAGATAATAGCGAATATACACCTTACATTACTCCTACCGACCTAAAAAACTTGCGTAAAGAGCACCCTAACCTTGTAACACTTTCAGTTATCACTAATGAAGCAAGGGCGACTTGCGAATTTACCAGCAAAAAAGACTTAACAAATGCTGAAATTTTTGACCATTTTGTTAAATCAAAAGTTGGCACAGAACCCGAACCCGAGGTAAAAGAATTATTCTTAAGTTTAATGTCGGAGGGACTATATGAAGCCGATTAATTTAAAAATTAAGGGCATTAATAGTTATGTGTCCGAACAATCTGTAGATTTTGCTAGACTTGCCGAAAGTAATATTTTTGGTATTTTTGGCGAGACCGGTAGCGGTAAAACCACAATTCTAGATAGTATTATTCTTGCTTTATATGGAGTTAGTGACAGAGATAGTTTGCAGAATATAATTAATGTCAATACCAAAGATGCTTATGTAGAATACATTTTTGATATGGAAAATAACAACGGAACTACTACTAGATATTTAGTAAGAAGAGATTTTAAGTTGCGTCCAAGCGGACTTAAAGCAGAAGCATATCTAAACAACTTAGATACCAATGTGACACTTGCTGAAATGCCCGATAATGTTAATAATAAAATTCTTGAAATTATTGGAATTGGTAAGAAAGAATTTACCAAATGTGTAGCCTTACCACAGGGTGAATTTGATAGATTTTTATCTGATACTCCCGCAATTAGGAAAAAGACCCTTGCTAAACTATTTGACTTAGAGCAATTTGGAATTATCTTAAATGAAAAACTAAAGAAGAGAAAACAAAATGTATCTCTTAATAAGTCAACATTAGAGGAAAAGATTGCTATTTATCAAGGCATAAATCAAGAGACTATTGACAAGACTGAAGAAATACTAAGAACAAGTGACGAGCAAGTCCAATCTCTTCAAAGACAAATTGCTCGGGACAAAAAACTTGCCGAGAGAATAAGCACAGAACTTGCCGTAAAAGACGAATTACTTGATAATGAAGTTAATTTATCTATCAAACAAAGTGAACTTTCTGAAATTAATCTTATTGAAAAACAAATAGATTACACCGAAAAATATGGTGATTTCATTATAATTAATAATAAATATAATAGTTCTATTGATGAACTTACTAGGCTTAATGAATTTATTGAAACTAACAAGCAATTACTAAAAGACTATTCTTCCGAATGTGATAAAATTAATATTTTGCTTAGCAATAACTCCCGTAAGATTGAGGATTTAGAGGGGCAAATTAATTCTCTTTCTATCGAAGAAGAAAAACGAAAATTACATAAAGAGAAACTAACTTCACTTCAAGAAGAAAAATCCAAACTCGACTCAAAAATTGTTGAAATATCTAGCAAGTTAACCGAAGAAACCCAAGCAATCAATAATTTGAAGGATTTAATCATTAATCTTGAGAGCAATCATAAAAAACTAGAAAATGCTATATTTGATAATATGGATACTTTGGACAAATTATCTAATTGCCAAACTTTCAAAACCAAACAAGATTTTGCATTATTCCTAACTATTACTAAAAATAAAATAAATCCCGAATCACTGTCTGAAGTGGAGAATTTTAACATCTATGATGAAGTAACAGAAGTTGTCCACGATATTGAGAACTATGAACTTGGCGTTAGAAAAGAAATAAGCGAAATAATGCGTGACCTTAATACAATGGAAATTGATTATGAGTCTATAGACCAAATGAAAGACGACATTTTAAGAAAGAACGAAGAATTAAATGCAAAATGTGATGAGGTTGAAGACAAACTAATCAAGGCAAAAGAAACACTTGCAAGTAAAAAATCCATCATCAATAGTTTGCAAAATCAAATTAATGAATATAATGATAGTTTAGAAAGAACCAAAAAACAAATTAACGAGTGTTCGGAGTATTTAAAAGAAACCAGAGCTTCTAATGATTTAGAGTTCTTGACTAAAACTCTTGCAAAATATAAAGATGAAGAAGAAAAATTAAATTCAAATCTAGACAAACTTTATACGCAAAGACAAAAATCAATTATAGATATTGAAGTAACAACCAATAATATTACAAATTTAAAAGAAAAAATATCCCAACTTGGCTCTGCATTAAAACCATATAATAAGGCAACATTTAAAGACAAAGTAGATAATTCGTTACTTGTAAATTATGATGAACTACCTGAATTAAAACAAAAGGTCGAGACTTTCCATAGAGAACTAGATATACTTGAAAACAATACTAAGGCATTAAGAGAAAAAACTAAAGATTATGTATACACTAAAGACGATTATAATGCTCTTATGGAAAACTTAGCAAATAATGAAGAAAAACTTACAGAACTAAGAGTATTTATTAATGTCAACCAGATAACCATAGATATTCAGAAGAAAAATCTAGAAACCGTTAACCAACTAAATAAAGAATTAGATATTGTTAACAAGGACTATCTTGCAATAGAGAAACTAGAACATTTACTTGCTGGGGGAGCATTAATAGATTTTGTAGCAGAAGAATATATGGGACTTATAACAGACTTTGCTAATAGTTATGTATATAAGATTAGTAAAGGTAAATATTTACTTAACTACGATGGGGATTTTAATGTTATAGATAATTTCAATGGTGGAATTAAGCGTTCGGTTAAGACACTTAGTGGAGGAGAGAGATTTATAGTATCCCTTAGCCTTGCACTTGGAATTTCGCAAAGCATTGCGGTTAACAATAACAAGAACTTTAACTTCTTCTTTATTGATGAGGGTTTTGGAAATCTAAGTGATAATTATATAGAGAAAGTATTGCAGAGTTTTGATGCACTTATTCAATTAAACTTTACAGTTGGATTTATAACCCACGTAGAGAAAATGCAATATTACTTAAATAGCCGAATTATCGTTACTAAAGACAATACAGACGAAGGCTCTAAAATTGAGGAGTTTTATTAATTTTAAATGTGTTTGCTAAATGCATTTATATAATTAAAGATTATCAACATAAAAAATTTACTCCTCAAAAATAAATCAGCCAACTAAAAAAGATTGCAAATTAATTGCAATCTTTTTTCTTTTAATGAGTTCCACCCGTTCCGTTCGGATTCATAGTTTTTAACATTTGCATTTCTTCGTCTAATTCTTTCGCATCATCAAGTAGGTGTTGATTTGCCATCTTATCTACTCCCGCAAGAATAGCTTCGGGCGTTGCATTAGCAAAATTCTCAATACCAAGAACACGCGCAACTTGTGGATTAGATAAGAATACTCCTACTACTTTAATAAAACCTGCATTATTTAAAAATTCTGGATCTGATTCGCATAAATAGGTTAATATTCCACTTAAATCTCTTGAATTACTTTGTAAGACTTTATTCATCATTTTCTGGAATAATACACCTGAAGCCTCTCCTTCAAAAGCCATATCGGGATTTCTATTCTCCCCCTTGCCAGATACTCCAGCAACTGCCATATAAGCATTACCCCATATTTCATTTAATTCAAGAGTTGCCTCAACTATTGGGTCTAGTTCAGACTTGGTTCCAAATGATTTGTATTGTCCGTCCTTATCTTTACTAACAACTTCTCCTCTTTCATTTTTGGTATAATTATGATTGACATACTTCATTCGATTAAAATCAAATAACTCCATTCCGTACTGTTCTATTGTAGCACCTTTCTCATTTGGCTTGACATATTTAGAAAGAGGGTCATCGTGATATGGATTTTGACTAATATTTTCTTGTACACCTACAGTATTAGCATCACCAGTTCCAGACATCATATCATCTTTAGAAATTTCTTGAGCAAGAGCCTTCTCAACCTCATAAAATTTACCATAATCATTAATATCGACAATCTTTCCGTCACGCATTTCAAGACCTTGTGGCATCTTAATATCATTAACCACACCGACAATCCTAATTCGGCTGGAGTTTCTATCAAAATAACACTGACTTTTATCAATATGAGCATTTTCCGCAAGAATAGCATCTACAACATCTTCTGGGGAAGAATATTTAATTACTGTTGATTTATTGGACTCGTGCCCAATCGGAATATATTCATACTTACCATCTCTCATTCTATATATAACTTCTTTGGTTGGACCATCCAAATTATAATTGGCCTCATATTTCCAACCATCAGGAAGATTAGTAAGGTCTATGCCAGGAGCCACAAATAATGTGTCTACACCTACATTATTTTCTTTTACCTGAATTCTATTATCTCCGCGATTAAACCCTGTCTTATCATAAAGATAGTCACTAATCTTATCCATTTCTTTACGCTTTTCTTCTCTTGTCTTTCTAAGAACTTCCATATCATTAGTATTCATTTTTACCTCTATTTGTTAATTTTATAATTAACTATTTTTTTTAATAATAACACAAAACAAATTTAAAACAAAATAATTGAAGCACTTAATTAAATCTAATATAATTTAAACATTCTCAAATACTCTTATGCAAATAACCGTCATATCATCCATTGCCACTCCCCCATTTTTTTCAAGAGCAATATTTAGAATCTGATTAGCAAGAACTTGTGGATTTATTGTATCAATGTTCCTTAATTGATTTTTAAATTCATCTCCTATTACATCACTTATTCCATCAGAAGTGAGTATTATTATATCCATAGGATTTATATATTTTTTAGTTATATGCGGTCTAATATCTTCAAGCACACCAACAGGAAGTCCACTACTAGAAATTTCTTCAATATCACCATTGGTGTGCTTTATATAACCAGACGTCGCTCCAAGTTTAATAAAATCATATATACTTCTTTTACAATCTATCATACATATATCAATAGTGGAAAAATTTTCTTGTTCTGTAAGTGATAATAATATATTAACCGAGTTTAAGATTATATCATTATCAAATCCCGCCCTGTAAAAATTCTCAATAAGCGATATCGTTAGTTTACTTATATTACTAGCATTCTTTCCACTACCCATTCCATCACAAATTGATACAATATATTTACCATCTCCAATATCTAAAATAGAATGTGTGTCACCAGATAAAGTTTTACCTGTTTTAGTAGCAACCGCACTACCAAAAGCAATATCATATTTGGGAACAGATTTTAGGATAATGCTGCTAGCACCAAGTATATTTGATGGCTCTACTTTGTCAATTCTAAATTTACAATTCATAGCCTTACTGACAATTTTTTCTAATCTTTTGTCATCAACATTATTATTTTTGACAATTATGTTAATCATTTTATTTTCATCATCTTTCTCATAAACAACACATTCTACGCAAATAACACCTATATATCCCAGATTTTCTTTTAATATATTTTCATATTTATTACTAAATGAAACATTTACATCTACCTCTTTACTTAAAGCATTAAGGAGATTGCTAACCCCACCTAATTGCTCGGCAATTAAAATCCTACTAGTATCAATATTACTAACGCTTGTTCGATAATCTAAATAAGCAGAAATAATATTATTTGTATATTGTATTATTGAATTAACTTTAACACAATTAGTTGTTAAATATTCTGGCAAATCAATCAGTAAAATTTTTTTCTTTTCATATCCAATATTTATAAACGTATCAAAACAATTATCCATAAAAGTTCCATTTGCTCTAAAGCAATTATTGTAATTAGAGCATTTAGAACAAACTTCAGATATAATTTCTTCTTTTAACATTTTCTTTGCTTCTTCTTCGGACATATTTCCTTTAACCATATCTCTATAGACTTTATCCATCTCGGCAAAGACTTTGCTTAATTCTTTCACTCTAGAAACCAATTCAGATTTGCTACTATTAAAGACATTCTGAATAGCCACTTGCCTACTTTCGCTAAATATTGTAAATACTGACTTTAGCAAGCCGTAAGGAATTATACAAAAAACAATTCCGCCAATGCACACACTCAATACTTCACCTATAGAAAAACCCAGTCCAAATATTAGAGTAAACAATATGTACGCAAGTACGCTAGCAATAACACTCACAAATCTAAATCTGCATTTGAATGCAGACGAAGCAAGAGCAATAACTATAAACATTGAAATATATATAGGATTATAATAATACAAAGAAAAACCAATACCAATAAGCGAACCTACAACCATTGTCATACCAATAGTTGATAAGAATGTAGAAACAAGCACAATAAGCACCGCAAAAATTAATCCCACACTTATTATACTTATATTGACACCGCAAATTCCTATACTAAAAATTATAAGTATTACTCCACCGCAAATTTTTTCATCAATATTAATTTTGCTAAGTAGTCCTTTATTAATTGTAGCATCAAGAAATGATAAACTTGCAAAAAGAAATAAAATTCCAAGTATAATAGAAATTAGCAAAGCAAGGTTTGTTTTAATATCTCCAAAACTAAATACAACATATAAAATTTGCGAACAGATTGCACTAACAAAAATTATAGGCTTATTTAATTTGAGTTTACCTTTATCGTCTAACCCTTGCAAAACACTAAGTACTAAAAGAACATTAAGACCTATAAACAAACTATCTAAACTCATTCCAGCAAGTACATAAGAAATTAAATATAAAATACCTAGTATATATCCATTAAATTTAATATAAAATAGCGAAAACACAAGCCCCACACCAAAAGGCATAAGGCTAGAATAATAAACATAAGTATTATTTGTGCCATATAAAAGGATAAATAAAAGAACCAAAGTTAATATTTTAAGAAATTTAGTGTTGAGTTTGTTTTTAATTAATGAATTTTTAGTTAATTCCACAATTTGCCTCTTGCCTTAAAATAATTATTCTTTAAAAGTTTACTACATAAAAAAATTAGCCTTTATTATTTAAAGGCTAATTAAATTTATCTTTTTGTTAAATTTTGGCTTTTAAGGAAGAAAGGCCGTTTGTAGCACGATTAAAATATCTTTCATATAGAATTTTAAGTTTAAGAGAAAAAGGG
>JBJEXU010000135.1:0-8425 GCA_051886095.1 Christensenellales bacterium
GAATTAATAACACTATTGTTGACGGCAAGAAAATTCGTCAATGTAAAAAATGTGGTGCAAATCTTGATGTAGCAACTAAGAAAACTGCTACTAAAGACACAAAAACCACAACAACTAAGACTTCAGTTGCTAAGAAAACTACAGCAACTAAATCAACTAAAGCAAATGCAGAAGTAAAACCAACAACTGAGAAAAAGACTGCTACCAAGTCTAATTCTTCAGCAAAAACTACCAAATCTACTTCTACAACTGCTAAAAAATCTACAACTACTAAGAAAGTAGACGCATAGGAGGAAATACAATGGCTAAAGAATTAAATAGACTACATAACCTTTATCTTGACGTTGTAGTTCCTGCTATAATGAAAGAAAAAGGCTATACTAATGTTAACCAAGTTCCAAGACTTGAAAAAATAATTGTTAGTCGTGGACTAGGTGATGTTAAAGATAATTCACAGGCTTTTAATAAGGCTGTTGATGAATTAGCACAAATTACTGGTCAAAAACCTGTAACTACTGTTGCTAAAAAATCTATTGCTAACTTCAAGATTAGACAAGGTATGAAAATTGGTGCTAAGGTTACTCTTAGAGGTGAGCATATGTACGAATTCTTGGATAAATTAATTTCAATCGCACTACCAAGATTGAGAGACTTCCAAGGCGTATCAAGCAAATCTTTTGATGGAAGAGGTAACTATGCTTTGGGTCTTACTGAACAATTAGTTTTCCCAGAAATTAGTTATGAAAAGATTGATAAAATTCGTGGCTTAGATATTGTTATTGTTACTTCCGCTAAATCTGATGAAGAGGCTAGACTAGTTCTTTCTAAACTAGGTATGCCTTTCAAGAAGTAGGAGGTTAGGAGATAAATATGGCAAGAAAAGCATTAATTAATAAACAACAAAAAGTTAAAAAATATTCAACACGCGAATATACTCGTTGCAAAATTTGTGGACGTCCACATTCTGTACTTAAAAAGTATGGTATTTGCAGAATATGTTTTAGGGAACTAGCTTATAAAGGTGAAATTCCTGGCGTTAAGAAATCAAGTTGGTAAAAGGAGGAAATATTAAATGACTATAGATCCAATCGCAGATATGTTAACAAGAATGAGAAATGCCTTGAATGCTAAGCATAAGAATGTTTCCGTTCCTGTATCAAAAACTAAACTTGCAATCGCTGAATTACTACTTAAAGAAGGATATATTGCTTCTTATAAAGTAGAAGGTGAGGGTATTGCATCAAATATCGTTATCGAATTTAAAGATAACAAAGTAATTCAAGGACTTAGAAGAATTTCTAAACCAGGTCTTAGAATTTATGCTGGCGTAGAAGATTTACCTAAGGTTATTAATGGCCTTGGTATTGCAATAATTTCTACCAACAAAGGAATAATTACAGATAGGGAAGCACGTAAACTAGGTGTCGGTGGCGAAGTGCTTGCTTATGTATGGTAGGAGGTATAGATAATGAGTAGAATTGGTAAGAACCCTATTGAAATGCCTGCTGGTGTTTCTGTTAAGGTTGAAGGCTCACTTGTTACTGTTACCGGTCCTAAAGGTACTTTAACTAGAGAAATTAATCCTAAAATTGAAGTTGTTGTCGAAGGTAACACTATTAAAGTTCTAAATAATAATAAAGAACCTCAGTATAAAGCATACCACGGTCTTTATAGACAACTTATTGCTAATATGGTTGTAGGTGTTAGTCAAGGTTACTCTAAAGTCCTAAATGTTAATGGTGTTGGTTTCAAAATTGCTCAACAAGGACAAGATTTAGTATTGAACATTGGTTTCTCTCACCCTGTTATTGTTAAAGCAGTTCCAGGTATTACACTTTCTTGTGATAAAACAGCAATTAAGATTGAAGGTATTGATAAAGAACTTGTTGGTCAATTTGCTGCTAAGGTTAGAGATATTAAACCAGTAGAACCATACCATGCTTATGGAATTAGTTATTCTGACGAAGTTATTGTTCGTAAAGAAGTTAAGAGCGGTAAGAAGTAGAGGTTAGGGTTATGATAAAGAATTTAAATAAAAATGAAGACAGAAAAATGCGTGCACAACGCGTTAGAGCAAAAATTTCAGGAACCCCTGAAAGACCAAGACTTAATGTTTTTAGGAGTCTAAATAACATTTACGCACAAGTTATTGATGATACTAAGGGTGTAACTCTTGCTCAATCATCATCAATGGACAAAAACATTGCTAAATCTATTGAAGGAAAAACCAAACAGGAAACAGCATTTATCGTTGGTCAAACTGTTGCTAAGAATGCTATGAGTAAAGGTATCAAATCTGTTGTATTTGATAGAGCCGGATACCAATACACTGGCAGAGTTAAAGCACTTGCTGACGGAGCTAGAGATGCTGGTCTTGAGTTTTAAGAGGTGAATACAATGCAACAAAATACTGAAAAGAAGCCATTTGAAAGAAAAGGTGGCAATAGAAATCATAATGATAGAAAGTCTTTCAATAAAGAAGTTGACCCAATTACAAGCAAATTAGTTGACGTTAATCGTATTACTAAGGTTGTTAAGGGTGGTAGAAATATGAGATTTTCTGCCCTTGTAGTTGCTGGTGACAAAGCAGGCAAAGTGGGAGTTGGTACAGGTAAGGCTGCCGAAGTTCCTAATGCTATTGATAAGGCTACAATGAGTGCTAAAAAACATATGGTTAGCATTCCACTTGAAGGAACTACAATTCCTCACGAAGTTGTTGGTAAATTTGGCACTTCTATGGTTAAATTACTTCCTGCTAAAGAAGGTACTGGAGTAATTGCTGGTGGTTCTGTTAGACCAGTTGTTGAATTATGTGGTATTAAAGATATTACTGCTAAGACATATGGTTCTAGAAACAAAATAAATTGTGTAAGAGCAACACTAAATGGTCTTATGCAATTAAGAAGTAAGGAAGAAATTGCTTCACTTCGTGGAAAAACTTTAGAGGAAATTTTGTAAGGGGTGTGTTATGGCAGAAACTAAAACAACAAAAGCAACAACCACTACAAAAGTTGCAAAAAAAGAAAAAATGCTTAGAGTTACATTAGTAAAAAGTCCTATTGGTTTCTCTAAAGACCAAAGAAGAACTGTAACGGCTCTAGGTTTAAATAAACTAAATTCATCTAACGAACTACCTGATAATAATGCTGTTAGAGGTATGATTTTCAAAATTAAACATCTAGTTCGTGTAGACGAAGTATAGGAGGCAAAATTATGAAGTTACATCAAATTGCTCCTGCACCTAATTCAACACCTAAAGCAAAAAGACTAGGTAGAGGTCTTGGTTCTGGTCTTGGTAAAACAAGCGGTAAAGGAACTAAAGGTCAAAACTCTAGAAGTGGCGGTGGTGTTCGTCCAGGATTTGAGGGTGGTCAAATGCCACTTATTAGAAAACTACCAAGAAGAGGCTTCAACAATAAGAACTTTGATAAAGTTTATAATGTAATCAATGTAGAAGACTTGAATGTCTTTGAAGAAGATACTGTTGTTACAGTTGAGTTACTAAAAGATAAGAATATAATTAGTAAAGTTGCCCCTTATGGATTGAAAGTATTAGGTAATGGAAATTTAGAGAAAAAACTTACTGTTAAAGCGGCTAAATTTTCTGAAACTGCTATACAAAAAATCACTAAGGCTGGTGGAAAAGCCGAGGTATTATAATGTTTAAAAATTTTATCAATGCTTTTAAAGTAAAAGAAATAAGAAACAAAATTCTTCTAACAATCCTTTTAGTTCTAATTTATAGACTTGGTTGTTGGATTCCTGTTCCAGGCGTTGATGCAAGTGCATTCTCTGCTCAGGTATCTGGAGATGAAGGTTTCTTAGGTTTATTAAGTTCTGTCAGTGGTGGTGCATTGGCTAATGGTGCTATTCTAGCATTAGGTATTTCTCCATATATTAGTGCATCAATTATTATCCAATTACTTACCATTGCTATACCAAGTTTAGAAAGACTTTCTAAAATGGGTGACGAAGGAAAGAAAAGAATTGCTTTCTACACTAAAATCGCTGCTTTAGTTCTAGCAACAGCACAAGCAGTTGCAGTAGTAATTAGTTTTGATGGTGTTTTGAAAGAATCAACTCTTGGTTCTGGATTAATTCTTCCTACTTGGTTAGTAGGTGTAATAGTTACATTAATTCTAATTGCTGGTTCTATGTTTACTTATTGGATTGGTGAAAAAATTACTGAAATTGGCATTACTAATGGTCAATCAATTCTTATTTTCGTAGGTATATTATCTACCGCTGCTACATCTTTATTAACCAATTTTACAAATATATTTAATGGAGATATGGGTAGCCTTACTGAACTAGGTCTATTCTTACTAGCATTAATCTTAATATTCGGCTTTATTGTTTGGATTGATGGTTCTGAAAGAAAAGTTCCTGTTCAATATGCAAAACAAATTAAAGGTAGGAAAATGTATGGCGGTCAAAGCACATATATTCCTATTAGGGTGAATGCGACAGGTGTTATGCCTATCATCTTCGCTATGTCACTTCTATCTTTTCCACAATTAATTATTAGTATTTTCGTAGATACTTCAACTAACGGTTTCTATCAATGGTATAGTAAATGGTTAGGTACGGGAAGTTGGTTATATATCATTCTTGTTGGATTACTTATTACTTTCTTTGCTTACTTCTGGACTCAAGTTACATTTAATCCAGAGGATATTTCAAAGAATATACAACAAAATGGTGGATTCATTCCAGGAATTAGACCAGGCAAACCAACTGCTGAATATCTAAAGAAAATTTCAAATAGAATTACTTTGTTTGGTGCAATATTCTTATCCATTATTGCTATCATTCCAAGTTTAATATTTAAGTCTATTGGTGGAACTCTTACAAGTGCATTTAGTGCAACAGGTCTTCTAATCGTAGTTAGTGTCGCTATCGAATTTGATAAATCATTAGAAGCACAAATGCTTATGAAGAGTTACAAAGGCTTTTTGAAATAGAATGAAAGAGGGAAAATTAATGAGATTGATTTTATTAGGACCAGTAGGTAGTGGTAAAGGCACACAAGCAGGTTTGATAAGTGCCAGATTCGGCTTACCACATATCTCAACTGGCGAGATATTTAGAACCAATATCAAAAACAATACAGAACTTGGTAAAATTGCTAAGTCTTATATTGACAAAGGCGAATTAGTGCCTGAAGAACTAACTAATAGATTAGTTCAAGATACTCTATCACAAGAATCTTGTAAGAATGGTTTTATCCTTGATGGTTATCCAAGAAATTTGAGTCAAGCAAAATTCTTAGATACAATTACAGATATTGATTGTGCTCTTATGATTGACCTTAGTGAAGAGAAAATAATTGCTAGACTTTCTAGTCGTAGAATGTGTAGTAAATGTAGTCAACCAACCTCACTTGAATGGATGGTTGATGGTAAATGTGAGAAATGCGGTGGAGAAGTCTATATAAGAGATGATGATAAACCAGAAGTTATCAAAAATAGACTTGAAAAACAAGCAGTTTCTCAAGAAATGATTGAATTTTATAAACAAAAAGGTATCTTTAACAAGATTGACGCTACTGATGAGGTTGAAAAAACTTACGCATTAGTAAAATCTGTTTTAGATAGTGTAAACAATGATTAAGATAAAATCTCAAGAAGAAATCGAAATAATGCGTGAAGCAGGTAGGATTACTAGAGATACACTTAAAGTTGTAGAAAATAGTATCAGGGTGGGTATTAGCACCAAAGAACTAGATAAAATTGCATTTGATTATATCAAGTCTCAGAATGCGACCCCATCCTTTAAAAACTATTGCGGATATCCTGCTACTATTTGTGCGTCAGTTAATGATACAATAGTACACGGAATACCAAGTGCAAATATAATCTTGAAAGAAGGGGATATAATTAGTATTGATGTGGGAGCAAAATATAAAGGTTTTCACGGCGATGCAGCAAGAACTTTCCCTGTCGGCAAGATTGATGCAAAATTAAAAAGATTAATTAAAGTTACAGAACAAAGCTTCTTTGAGGGTATTAAAGGCTTAAAGAGTGGTGCATTTGTGGGAGATATTTCTCACAGAATTCAAACTTTTGTAGAAAAGAATGGTTACTCCATTGTAAGAGAACTTGTTGGTCACGGTGTAGGTAGACAAATGCACGAAGACCCTATGGTTCCTAACTATGGTAAAGCGGGAAGTGGTCCTAGACTTAATGCTAATAGTGTAATTGCAATCGAACCTATGGTTAATATGGGTGAAAGAAATGTGGTGTTTATGCCTGATGGCTGGACTTGCAAAACTAAAGATGGAATGCCATCTGCCCATTATGAAAATACTGTTGTAATCACCGATGATGGTGTGGAAATTCTTACATTATAAGGCGGTTAATATGAATAAGTATTTGGTACCTGGTGCTGTGGTAACGGCTACTGCTGGTAGAGAAAGGGGAGAAATATTCATTATACTTAGTGTTGATGAAAACAATGCTTACATTATTAATGGACAAACTAGAACTATTGAAAATCCAAAGAAGAAAAGAAAAAAACATCTACATTTATTATGCAAAAGTGAATTAACAGGTTTGGAATTAGATTTAAACCAGTTAACAGATGCACAAGTGAAAAATTTTTTAAATAATTACAGTAAATCTAGAGTCAAATAGGAGGCTTGTTGTTTGTGTCAAAAACAGATGTTGTAGAAACAGAAGGTGTTGTTGTAGAAGTATTGCGTAATGCAAACTTTAAGGTTCAGTTATCCAACGGATTTATAATTACTGCTTATTTATCTGGAAAATTGCATCTAAACAACATTAGAATTTTAGTTGGTGACCAAGTTAAAGTAGAAATGTCGCTCTACGATTTAACTAAAGGTCGAATTATTTGGAGATTAAAAAACAAAAATTAGGAGAGTAAAGTTATGAAAGTAAGACCATCAGTTAAGAAAATGTGTGATAGTTGCAAAATCATTAAAAGAAATGGCACAGTTATGGTTATTTGTTCAAAATATCCTAAACACAAACAAAGACAAGGCTAATTTTGCTTAAATTAAAAGTCTAGAGTATTGAAAATTATTTAAAAGTATGTTATACTATTATAATCTGATTTGAATACTAAGTAATTTATTATACGATTTTTGACTTTGAAAATAATTGCAAGTAAGTCGCGGCAAATTCTTACTTTGCGTTTATATATAAATTGATAGCCTTGTGCTAAGGTTATCAAAAATAGGGTAATAAAAATTTAAAGCCGACTAGTGCTTTAGCCCTAATTGTTCAATGAATAATTTTTATTGAACCAAATTTTAAATTAAATCTATGGAGGAATTTAAATGGCTCGTATTGCTGGAATTGATTTACCAAACGAGAAAAGAGTAGAAATAGGACTAACCTATATCTATGGTATTGGTAGACATACTGCTAATGAAATTTTAAAAGAAACTAAAATTAACCCAGACACTCGTGTTAAAGATTTAACTGAAGAAGAAGTAGGTAAAATCAGAACTTATATTGAAAAGAATTGTGTTGTTGAAGGTGATTTACAAAGAGAAGTTTCTTTAAATATCAAAAGACTACAAGAAATCGGTTGTTATCGTGGTATTCGCCACAGAAAAAATCTTCCTGTTCGTGGTCAAAATACTAAACAAAATGCTAGAACCAGAAAAGGTCCTAAGAAAACTGTATCTAAGTCAAAGAAAGACAAGAATAAGTAAAATTTATTGAAGGAGAAAATAAATGGCTGTTACAAAGGGTAAAGTTACAAAAAAGAAAAAAGTAACTAAAAATTTAGATAAAGGTGCTGCATACATAAACGCTTCTTTTAATAATACAATCGTAACAATTACCGATAATGCTGGTAATGCTGTTGCTTGGAGTAGTGCAGGTAGTTTAGGACTTAGCGGTTCTAGAAAAAGTACTCCTTATGCTGCTCAACAGGCTGCAGAAATTGCTGCAAAGAATGCTAGAGAACAAGGTATTAAGTCTGTCGAAGTATTTGTTAAAGGACCAGGTAATGGTAGAGAAACTGCTATAAGAGCACTTCAAACAGCAGGTATTGATATTACTCTTATTAAAGATGTTTCCCCAATACCTCACAATGGTTGTCGCCCACCAAAGCGTAGAAGAATATAATTAAAGGAGAATTTTAATAACTATGGCAAAATATACAGATGCTGATTGTAGAATTTGTCGTCGTGAAGGATGCAAACTATTCCTTAAAGGCGAAAGATGTACTTCTAAAAAATGTGCTTTTGATAGAAGACCAACTGTTCCAGGTGTTCACGGTGCAGCAAGAAAGAAGGCTACAGAATATAGTCTACAATTAAGAGAAAAACAAAAAGTTAAGAAAGCATATGGTTTGCTTGAAAAACAATTTAGACATTATTATGATGTTGCTAACAATATGAGAACAGGTATTGTCGGTGAGAATATGTTATCATTACTTGAAAGAAGACTTG